>JBKEHX010000010.1:0-23119 GCA_046711205.1 Flavobacteriaceae bacterium | reverse complement strand
TATTCTCTAACAATTTTGTCAATCCCTTTTATACCTTCTAGGTTTTGGACTAATTTATTTAGAATTTTTTTGTTTTGAACACTAATGTGAATTACGCCTGTGAAAAACTGGTCTTCGGTATTAAAATTTATCTTATTTATATTTATTTTGTTATTATTTGAAATCATTCGTGTCACATCATTTACGAGCCCACGTTGATCGATTCCTGTTAATTTTAAAATAGCTGAATATTCTTCTGAGGAAGAATCTACCCATTTTGCAGGAAGAATTCTATAGGCATAATTTGATTGTAGCGCTATTGCATTAGGACATTCTTTTTGGTGAACTTTAATACCTTCATTAACGGTAACAAATCCAAATACTGCATCTCCAGGAATTGAGCTACAACAAATGGCAAAACTATAGGATAGAGCCTCTTTTTCTTTTCCAAAAAGTAACTTATCATATTTTTCAGTAGATGGATTTTCTTGATATTTTTTTTTGGATCGTATTCGTTTTTTAAAGAAATTCAAGAATGAATTATTATAAGCACTTGCAAATTTTTTAAGTTGCTTATTATCTAAAGTTCCAATGCCTACTCGGTAGTATAGGTCTTGACCAGAGTCAAACTTATAAAACAAAAGCATTTGGCGAATTGTTTTCTCGTTAAGATTAATTTTAAGTTGTTTTAATTTTCTTCTTAAAAGTTCTTTTCCTTCTTCTGCGTGTTTTTTCTTTTCATCATTTAAAGTCGACTTTATAATGGAGCGAGCGCGTGAGGTAATTACAAAATCCAACCAATTTTTGGAAGGGCTTATGTTTTCAGAAGTAATAACATCAATTTGATCTCCACTTTTTAATTCCCTACTTAAGGGCACCAAAATATCATTTACACGAATACCTCTTGTTTTTTTACCAACTTCAGTATGAATAGAAAAGGCAAAATCTAAAGCAGTTGCGCCTTGTGGAAGGGATTTCAATTCACCTTTTGGGGTAAATACAAAAATTTCTTTGGCATATAAATTAAGCTTGAAATCTTCTACAAAATCTACAGCATTTCCAGTGTTATTTTCTAATACCTCTTGCAGTCGATTAAGCCAGCTGTCTATTCCGATGTCTTCTTGCTCTCCTTGTTTGTATTTAAAGTGAGCAGCATATCCTTTTTCAGCAATTTCATCCATTCTGCTAGAGCGAATTTGAACTTCTATCCATTTGCTTATGGGACCCATAACGGTGATATGAAGCGCTTCATATCCATTCGATTTAGGCGCTGAAATCCAATCACGAAGCCGTGTTGGATTTGGAGTAAAGTGATCGGTTATTATAGAATATATTTTCCAGGCAATGAACTTCTCTTTACTTCTCTGGCAATCATAAATAACACGAATGGCAAACTGATCATAGATCTTGTCAATAGAGATGTTTTGAGTTTGCATTTTTTTATGAATAGAATAAATAGACTTACTCCGTCCTTTGATTTGATATTTTAAACGTTCTTTTTTTAATTCCTGTGAAACAAATTTTGAAAATGAATTGATGTAATCTTTTTGGTCATCTTTACTAGCATCTATATGTTCTTTGATCGAATTATATCGATCGGGCTCCGTATACTTAAGACTTAAGTCTTCGAGTTCTGTTTTTATGTTGTATAAGCCAATTCTATGGGCAATGGGCGCATAAATATAGAGTGTTTCAGACGCAGTTTTAACTTGTTTATATTCTGGCATTGCATCCATTGTTTGCATGTTATGCAAACGATCTGCAATTTTGATAATGATAACTCGTACATCATCATTTAATGTAAGAAGCATTTTTCTGAAATTTTCAGCTTGTAAGGAAATATTCTTACCTTTTTTAAGGCTTGAAATTTTAGTGAGGCCATGTACAATTTTAGCAACTGATTTTCCGACAAGGCGTTCAATGTCCTCAAGAGAGAATGATGTGTCTTCAACAACATCATGAAGAAGTGCGGCTGAAATAGAAGTTGCATCTAATCCGATTTGATGCGCAACAATTTTAGCAACACTTATGGGATGGAAAATATAAGCTTCACCCGATTTCCTGCGTTGGCTGCTATGCGCCTCAACAGCAGTATCAAAAGCTAAACGGATCATTTTTTTATCAGCAGAGGTAAGTGACTGATAACTGATACGTAACAGTTCTTTATACTGTTTAGCAATCTCTTTATTTTCTATTTCGGGATCTATGATCATTTCTTTTGAATATACTAAAGATTCAGGTTTTATTCAAATCGATTATTCTTTCGCTGTGCTTCATACATCAAAATCCCTGCCGAAACTGATAAATTCAATGAATCTACATTTTTGGCCATAGGTATAATTAAATGCTGATCAGTTTTCTTTAACCATAGTTCATCTAAACCTGTACTTTCTGTTCCCATAACAATTGCACAAGGGGGTGCATAATCAAAGTCATTATAATATATTGCTTCAGGATTTATAACTGCAGTTGCCAGGCGTATTGATTTTTTATCTAAAAGTGCAATTACTTCTTTGGAGGTTCCTATTGCAGTAGGAATCAAAAATAAACTACCTAAACTAGAGCGAATACTATTTGGATTGTAAAAATCTGTTTTTGGGTTTGCAATAATAACAGCATCCATTTTAGCAGCAGCAGCAGTTCGGTAAAGCGCTCCAATGTTTCCTGGCTTCTCTGGGGCTTCAATTACGAGTATTAGCGAAGTTTTGCTTAGAGTTAACTCTACTAATTCATGAGTTTTGCTTTGTGCAATAGCCAATATTTTTTCTGAGCCTGAGCGCACGCTCAAACGGTTAAAAATTGAAGATGCTAATAAAAAAATATCGGAGACCTCAGACTGGGAGATAAGAGTGTCAAAAGAATTTTCGGCTGCCTCATGTATAAAGATGGATTCTAAAAGATAGCCTCCTTTTAAGGCCTTTTCAATTTCTCTTTCCCCTTCAATTACAAAAAGGTTTTGCTTTTTACGCTCCCTTGCTTTTTGAAAAAGCAATCGAAATTTTTTTATTTCAGGATTCTGAATACTTGATAGTAGTTTCACCATTGCAAGGTATTTTAAAATACTAGCGGAACGAAAAAAAATTAATAGAAGTTTTCAATATCAAAAACGGTTTCTTTTGAATAAGCAATTACCAATGGGACCATTGCATTATAGCTTTGAATACCAAGGTCTTGACCATTTGCTTTTAGGTAGGAATCATATCCTTTTTTCAGGTAAGGTTCAAAGGGGTTTTGATAGGCCCTCCAAAAAGCAGATTGTTCTTGAAAATTTTTAATAATCCCAGACTTTAATTGCGCAATGAGTTCTTTTGCTTTTTCTGGGTTCGCTATATATAAATCTGCATAGCAATAACGAAGTGCAAAACTATATCCTGAAAATTTAATAAAGGGATCTGGGTTTTTTATGGTAATGTAAAAAGCGATAAAATTTGCTTCATTTTCTGCTGCAACGCCCAGTTGATGAGCCATTTCATGTGCAGCGGTTGTTATGTAGTTAAAATGAGGAATCTTTTTGTTTACGTGTGATTCTAGGGTAAACGGATTTAAATAGCCAGAATATCCCATGTAACTAAGTAGGGTACTCCAAAGAGAATTCTTCAAAAATGGCTGAACAGGAAACTGTTCCTTCATAAACGAAAAGTCGCGTTCTAACATGTTTGAGATAGTGTCTTTTGAATAGGGTATTTTCACGGGAATACTGTCATTATAACTCAGCCGTTCATGAAGTAAATTGCTTGTTTGAATTAGTTTTTCCAATGTTTCCGTTAGTTGTAATTCATTATAAGTTAGATCATATGCTAACGCTTTATTTAAAGGAAGGCGGTAGTAATTTAATCCCCAACTAATTTGAAAAATAAAATGAATTAACGAAACATAAGCAAGTCCATGAATTAGATAGTTACGGAGTTTGTTTAAAGGGTTATTAAATAAATAAATAAGACTTCCAATGAAAAATATAATTGCTACTAAATAAATTAAATCGCCAAATGAAAAGGGTATATTTTCATAAAAGAAACGATGAGATTTGAAAATTGCAGGATATATTTTTTGACTATAAGTTGCTTCCACCCATTCTGGATTTTTTTTAAACCATTTTAAGGCTAGCCACTGAAACGGGAATGTCCCAATTAAAAAGTAGTTTATGTTTTTCATTAGGCAAAAAAAAAAGACCAACTAAAATGTTGGTCTATAAATTATTTTATCACGGTTACTATTTCAACCTCAAAAATTAAATCTGATTTTGGGGGTATTCCTTGTCCGCCATTGGCTCCATAAGCAAGTGTATAGGGAAGGAAAAGCGTTGCTTCATCTCCTTCTTTTAGGAGTCGCAGGCCTTCTTTAAATCCATCAATCATAGCATCAGTATCTCCAACTCTGGCTTCAATTGGCTTATATTGTCCTGCACTTTGGCGCTGTTCATTCAGCATTTCATTTGCTAAAGCAGTAGCTTCAACACTTGTTTCTAAAAGTGTTCCGTTTGCAAAATATACTGAATAATTTACATTTACAATATTTGTTGAACGCACAGTTGCTCCTTTTCCTTTTGCAGTAATATTGTACTGAAGTCCTGAAGCAGTTGTAATTGATTCTTTTTTAAGAGCATAATGTTTGGTTATATTAAGATCTTTTATGTGCCCTTGCTTTGCCTTTTTTTCTTCTGCAATTGCATCTTTTTCGTCAAAATAAGCATTAAAAATAGCTGGAGCATCAAATCGCTTAGCTTCCTTCCCTTTTCTTATAATATTAATTTCTTCAATTAAATTATTAGTAACGATACTGTCAACAACTTCTTGCCCTTTAATAACTTCTCCAAAAACAGTATGTTTTCCATCTAACCATGGCGTAGCTTTATGGGTAATGAAAAATTGACTTCCATTGGAAGCAGGTCCTGAATTTGCCATTGAAAGAATACCAGGTCCTTTATGCGTCAAGTCACTAAATTCGTCATCGAAGGTATATCCAGGTCCACCAGAACCAATTCCTAATGGATCTCCTCCTTGAATCATGAAGTTTGGAATAACACGATGAAACTTTAACCCATTATAGTATTTTTTAGATTTATATTCCTCTGCTACATTTGAATTTTCACCTTCACTTAACGAAACAAAGTTTGCTACAGTAATGGGTGCTTTTTCATAGGCTAATTTTATAATAATGGAGCCTTTTGATGTTTTAACATCGGCATATAATCCAGGTTCAAGATCAGGATTTTGTGTTTTACATCCTAAAAGGATTATAGCAACAAAAAGAGCGGTATATAATTTTTTCATTGTAGAATATTTAAGTTTTTGAATTAGTTATTCGAGACGTTCAATTGTAAAGCGAAGAGGCTGATTAATGCCAATTTTATCACCATCCCCTTGATAGCCATAGCAAAGGTAAGAAGGAAAAAGAAAAACAACAACTTCTTTAGGCTTCATTAGTCGCAGTCCTTCTCGTAAGGCAGGGAGTAAATCTTCTTGGTCAATATTATAATCTACTGTTCCAAGTCTTTTTTTGTCATAAAGCAGCTCCTTTTGAAGCGTTTCTATAGTGTATTGAAACGATACCTTCTCTCCCTTTTCAGGCCTCTTTACGGTAGTAGATGATTTATTAACATACGCAAATAAAAACCCTGAGGGATTGGCATTAAAGGTATGTGTTGAATCTTCTTTTGCCGCTTCATTTAAGAGGCGTTCTTGTTTCATAAATATACTCTTATTACGTTTCGCTGAGTTTTTCATAAAGCCAGCTTCTTTTTTGTTTAGTGGTTGTCGGGGTTTAATTTCTTGGCAAGAATTAAAACATATAATGAGAAGTAGGCCGTATATTTTTTTCATTTGTTAAAATTGACTTGCCACCTCTTTAATGGCATTTTCAAAACGACTTACGGTGTCATTTATAGAATCTGTTGACATACCACCAGCTGCATTGTGATGTCCGCCACCATTAAAATAGGTCCGTGCAAAGTCGTTTACAGAAAATTCTCCTTGTGATCTAAAGGACATTTTGAGAATACCCTCTTGTTCATTTTCGATCATGATGCAAGAAAAAATAATGCCTTCTAGACTCAAGCCGTAATTTACAAATCCTTCTGTGTCTCCTTTTTTATAATCGCAAGCATTAAGTTCATCCTGAGAAAGAGTCATGTAGACAATGGGAAAGTTTTTAATTTGCTTCATGTTAGAAAGTGTAATTCCCAGTAGTTTTAATCTACTAAAAGAAGCACTATCGTATACCTGTTGATGAATGTTGGTAATAGAAGCCCCCTCTTCAATTAAATGGGCTATCGCTTTGTGAGTGTTTGGAGTTGTTGCGGTATATCGGAACGAACCGGTATCGGTCATAATACCTGTATATAAGCAATTGGCAATGTCTGAAGTAAAGGCTTTTTTATTGAGCTCATAAATTAGATTGTAAACCATTTCACAGGTAGAACTCATTTTAGGATCAGAATACATTAATTCAGCATAGTTACCAGGAGTTTCATGATGATCAATCATGATTTTAGTTGCTTTTGAGAGTCTAACTAAAGGTTCTAAATCTCCAACTCTGGACAATACATTAAAATCAAGTGTGAATATTAAAGAAGCAGTTTTAATTTTTTGACGCACCGCTTTGGTGTCTTTGGTAAACTTTAAAACAGTCTCTTGACCAGGAAGCCAGTTTAAAAAATTAGGATAATCATTTGGAGATATGACAACGGTTTCATGATTATTTTTAATCAAAAAGTGCATCCAAGCTAAAGCGCTTCCTAGGGCATCTCCGTCAGGGTTTTTATGTGGAAAGATTACAATTTTTTGAGGGGTTTCAAGATGTTTTTGTAAATCTGATATAAAGTGCTGTTCCATACCTAGCGAAGATAATGTTTTCATAATATTTTAATGTCTCAAGTGTTCTTTTTTTAGTATTTACAAAATCTTTAGAACTTTTAACAAAGTGAGTTTAAATACATTTAGTAATTTTGATGGAAAGAAAAAAAAATGGTTAATACAACACTTATGATGATTAAACCTGATGGAGTCGAAAATGGACACATTGGTAATATCTTAGAAAAAGTAACCTCTTCAGGCTTTAAAATCAAAGCTTTGAAACTAACTCAACTTACCCGGCAAGACGCAGGACATTTTTATGCAGTGCATAGCGAGCGTCCTTTTTATGGTGAGTTGGTTGCTTTTATGACTAGAGGACCTATTATTGCTGCGATTCTTGAAAAAGAAAATGCTGTGAGTGACTTCAGAACTCTAATTGGCGCGACCAACCCGGCTGAGGCTGCTGATGGTACTATTAGAAAATTGTATGCCACTTCATTGGCTGAAAATGCTGTTCATGGCTCCGATAGCAATGAAAATGCTGCAATTGAAGCTGCATTTCATTTTGCCACACGTGAACGCTTCTAAAGCAGTACTATTTTTTGAATTAATAATTCACCAAGGTGTTCATTAATTCTTGTTACTAATGTATCAATATCATATTTTAATTCCATTTTTAATGGAGCGGATTGCAATGAGACGTAAAGGGTGTTATGTGAGAAACGTACTTCATTAGTATATTGTAAAATATTCCTACCCATCACTTCGCCCCATGAATTGCAAATTCTGATATTTTGAATCCCCTTTTTTAAGGATTTTTGCCCAACAATATCATCCAGAACAGCTTTTATAGGTTTTGGATCAAACTTATTTTTTGAATTACTCATTGTTCAGGTTAATTAAACTTGGTCTTTTGTAATGAAAGGTTCTTTCTTCATTTTCTAAAATAAGCTTTTGACTGTCAAGAAAAATTATTTTTTTTGACCACTCATCCCATGGTGTTTTGAATTTTAGATAAAAATTTTCTTTCCTTGTTTTTATTACAAAAGAAGTAGCATCTGCTGAGGTTAGAAATGTTCCCATCATAGAAGGTGCAACTTTGTTAAGAATACCTATGTTTTCATCAAGGCTATAATGGTCATAAAGTGGCGTAACTGATTTAATTTTAAACACTTCTCCTTGTTGTTTGATAAAGTGGATTTCCCAATAGCCTTTTAATTGGTCAAGAGAAACAGTATTTTTAGAGGTATCACAAGCACTTAAAAAAAAGTTAAGTGAAAGTAAAAAAGCAATATACTTTTTATAAATTGAATAATTCATAACCTGATGTAGTGTTTGATAGTGCTTGGAGCGTTCGATCTTCATGCGTATCAGTAATAAATATTTGTCCAAAATCACTTTGATCTACTAGGGATACAATTTGTGATACCCTGTGTTGATCTAGCTTGTCAAAAGCATCATCTAACAGTAAAATAGGGGAGATACCAGTTTTTGATTTTAAAAAATCAAATTGTGCAAGTTTAAGGGCTACAAGGAATGTTTTTTGCTGCCCTTGACTCCCAAATTTTTTAACAGGCTGCTCATCTTTTAGGAAGTGAACATCATCTTTATGAATCCCACAGCTGGTATGTTGAATGATACGATCTTTTAGAAGACTTTTTTGAAGAAGGTCATGATGTAAGGCATTAAAAAGTTGACTTTCATAAGTGAGTCCAATGTTTTCTTCTTGATCACTTATACTGAGGTATCTTGCTTTAAAGACAGGAATGAAATGCTCCATAAAAGACTTCCTTTTCTCGAAAATAGGGGTGCTCCTTTCCGTTAATTGAGTATTGTAAATATCCAACGTATCTGCATCAAAGGTGTGGTTAAATGCAAAGAACTTAAGTAAGGCATTACGTTGTGAGAGTATTTTATTGTATTCAATTAAATTTCTAAGAAATTCAGCATCGGTTTGTCCTATTACCGCATCAATAAACTTTCTTCGGTTACTACTTCCTTCAGAAATAAGATCCTGGTCTGCTGGAGAAATAATTACTGTTGGGATTAATCCTATGTGATCTGAAAGTCTTTCATATACTTTCCCGTTTCGTTTAATTGTTTTTTTATGCCCTTTTTTAACGCTACAAATAATTTTTTCTTCACGTCCTTCTTTTTCATAGCGTCCTTCAAGCGCAAAAAAGTCACACCCAAACTGAATATTTTGCATCGCTATGGGATTAAAATAGCTCTTTCCAAATGACAAATGATAAATTGCATCAAGGATGTTTGATTTGCCAACGCCATTGTTTCCAATGAAACAATTAATCTTAGGATTTAGATCAAACGTTTTGTCACTAATATTTTTGTAATTAGTAAGTGTAATTTGTTTTAGATGCATAGAACACAAAAATAATAAGTTAGAAGCTAGCATAGGACTTTTTGAATTAGAATAAAAAGACTAATTTTATGCGCTTAATTAATTTTACAATGGCTACATACAAGAAACGCGGTGCAATAAAATCAGTTACTACTTCAAAAGAAAATGAGGCAGCTATAGAAAGTACAACAGCAGAGGTGTTCGAAACCTTAGACACTACTGCTTCCAAAACGGAGGAGTGGGTTGTTAAATATCAAAACTTAATTCTAACGCTTATTGGAGTAATTGCTGTGAGCGTTTTGGGATACTTAGGTTACAACAGTTATGTGATAGCTCCCAAAGAACGTGAGGCTGTTAGTGAACTGAACCAAGCACAATATTATTTTGACCTCGCAGTTAATAGTGTTGAGGCTGATTCTTTGTATTCAAGAGCTCTAAATGGAGGGGAAGGAAAATATGGTTTTCTTGATATTATTGAAAATTATAAAGGTACTCCTGCTGCTAAACTTGCTACTTACAGTGCAGGAATGGCTTATTTAAACATGAAAGATTACAGCAATGCAATTGTATACCTTGATCAATTTAGTGCAGACGATGTTTTGCTTAGTGCACTATCAAAAGGAGCTATTGGCGATGCTTTTGCACAATTAGATCAAAAAGAAGATTCATTTGATTATTATGTATCTGCTTCTCAAATCAACAACAACACCTACAGTACACCAAAGTATCTATACAAAGCAGCGATGATGGGAGCGTCTATTGGAAAAATAAAACAAGCATTAACGTATTTAAAACGTATAGAAAAAGAATTTCCAGAATCTAAGGAAGCTCAGCTGGTAGTTGTTCAAATAGGAAGGTTAGAGACGATATTAAAATAAATGGCTACTTCATTAAGTAACCTTTCTGCTTATAATTCTCAATCAGTTCCTGATGGAACTTCCTTTGTAATTCACCTTGTTGTTTCTCAGTGGAATGATAGAATTACTTCAGCCCTTAAAGAAGGAGCGATCGATTCCTTATTAAAACATAAGGTAAAAAAAGTCAATATTAAAGTATGGAATGTTCCCGGTAGCTTTGAGCTAATATATGGTTCCAAAAAGGCACAGTCTTCCAACCCAGATGCTGTCATTGCAATTGGCAGTCTAATTCAAGGCCAAACAAAACATTTTGATTTTGTGTGTGAAGCCGTTTCCCAAGGCATTAAAGATTTGAATTTAGAATCTGAAGTTCCCGTAATTTTTTGTGTACTGACCGACAATACTTTGGAGCAAGCACAAGAAAGAAGCGGAGGTAAGCATGGTAATAAAGGAGTTGAAGCAGCCATTTCAGCCCTCCAAATGATTTCCCTTAGACATACACACTAACTTACTCATAAGTTTCTAGCGGTAGAGTTCGTAATTTTATAGCTTTCTTGTACCTTTGGATTATGTTGAAATCAAGCCTATTCAAACTAATTAGCAATAGACGGTATAACTATACTCCGCGCTATTATAAAGGAAAAGAAGAAGGGAATTTATATGAGTTTGACTCTAAATTCGCAAAATATCGCGATACCTATAATTCAAATGATTTTGGACAACAATGGAAAGAAGCAAGGGTTAAAATGCGTTCACGAAAAAATCGTTCTATATCATTACGCTTGCTACTTATAATTTTAGTTCTTGTTTTTATGTGTTTATATATTTTAGATTTTGACCTTTCCATTTTCACTGCTAAACCTTGATGACTAATAAAATACAGTTTTTACCAGACCATGTAGCCAATCAAATTGCGGCAGGAGAAGTCATACAACGACCTTCGTCTGTAGTGAAGGAATTGCTTGAAAATTCTGTTGATGCTGGTGGAGATTTCATTCAGCTAATCATAAAAGATGCTGGAAAAACCCTAGTTCAAGTGATTGATAACGGTATTGGAATGAACAATACAGATATTCGTCTGGCATTTGAACGTCATGCTACTTCCAAAATCACAGTTACAGAAGATTTATTTACACTCCAAACTAAAGGATTTCGAGGAGAGGCACTGGCCTCTATCGCAGCAATTGCTCATGTAGAAACCCATACCAGAACTAAAGACGAAGAGACCTCACATCGCTTAAAAATAGAAGGCAGTAAGGTAGTTGAACAGTCACTTTCAACACAACCCAAAGGAACTTCTATTGCGGTAAAAAGTCTTTTTTATAATATACCAGCCAGGCGAAATTTTTTAAAGTCTGACACTGTTGAATTACGCCACGTTATTGATGAATTCAAACGAGTAGCCTTGGCTCATCCAGAAATTAATTTTTTATTTTTTAATAACGGAAATGAACTATTTGACTTGCCCATTACTTCATTTCGAAAACGAATTGTCAATATTTTTGGAACGAAGCTAGACACTCTTTTAGTTCCTGTTGAGGAAACTACCTCTTTAGCTTCACTTGAGGGTTTTGTGTTAAAACCTACCTTCACTAAAAAGACACGGGGGCAACAATTTTTTTTTGTGAATGACCGATTTATACGAAGTCCTTTTTTACATCACTCCGTAAGTGCTGCTTTTGAGGGCCTATTAAAACCAGGATACCACCCTGGCTATTTTTTATTTTTACACTTAGACCCTAAGACGATTGACATTAATATTCATCCCGCAAAAACGGAGGTTAAATTTGAAGATGAACAAAGTCTTTATGCCATATTACGTTCTGCGATTAAACACAGCCTAGGAATTTTTCAAGTAGCGCCTACCTTAGATTTTGATCAAAACCCTGCGATAGAATTACCCTATAATTTTAAAGACAAATCAGGCTCCATACCACCAATTGAGGTAGATTCCAATTTTAATCCTTTTAAAAACACATCCTCTCAAGGAGCTCTTAAGGTAGCTCAATGGGAAGGTCTTTATACTGACACGAAAACTGAACTTATACAAGACTTACAATTTTCGGAGCCTTTGCTTGATGTTCCCGAAACCACTCGTATTTTTCAACTTTTTTCAAAATATATTGTGTGTCCCCTTCGGACAAGTATGTTATTAATTGATCAGCATCGCGCGCATCAACGAATTCTTTATGAACGTTTTCTGAGTGCTATTACTACCAAAAAAGGAATGAGTCAACAATTGCTTTTCCCTATTTCTATTCCATTGAATCCTCAACAACAGGAACAGTTTAAAATGATGGAAGATATTTTTGACGCCTTAGGGTTTCAAATCATATTGTCGCAAAGCTATGTTATTGAAATATCGGGCGCACCGGAGCTTTGCCCTCCCCATAAAATTGAAGCTGTAGTTGAGTCGCTTTTATCTGAATCCGATCAAGCAGCAGAAGACCAACATTTTAGTTATGCAGATCAAGTGGCAAAATCATTAGCAAAAAGTTTGTCAATAAAGGCAGGAGAAAAATTAGGAGTAGAACAACAACAACGTTTATTAGATGATTTTTTTGGCTGTAAAGAAACTGTGGTTTCCCCATTTAATAAACAGATTTTTATTAGTTTAGAAAAAGGTGAAATTGAACAAAAATTAAGTTAATGCGAAATATAACAGAAACCATAAAACATCTTTTGATCATTAATGTGATCTTTTTTGTAGCTTCAATGGCATTAGGAGATTTGGTGTATGATTTATTTGCGTTACACTATCCTTACAATCCAAAATTTCAGATATGGCAGCTGTTAACTCATATGTTTATGCATGGTGATGTTGGACATATATTTTTTAACATGTTTGGACTATATATGTTTGGTACTCCCATAGAACAAATGTGGGGTCGTAAAAAGTTTATTTTCTTCTACCTCTCTACTGGTTTTGGTGCAGCGGCACTTCAATTAGCATTATATTATTTCCAGGTAGATCAAGTCTCAAGTATTTTATTTGCAGAAGGATTAACAAGTACTCAGGTTAACACATTTTTTCAAACCAGTGATTTGTCTTATGCTATGGTAGAACGAATTGGAAGGGAGCAGTTATTGTCGGGTTTATCTGCCTTTAGGGGGGTTATGGTTGGTGCTTCTGGTGCTTTGTATGGTGTTTTAGTTGCTTTTGCTGTTCTTTTCCCTAATGCACGTTTGATGTTGCTTTTCCCCCCCATTCCCGTTAAGGCAAAAGTTTTAGTTCCTATACTAATTTTAAGTGATTTATTCTTTGGATTTACTTCTTACTCAATTGGACCTATTGCACATTTTGCGCATGTTGGGGGGGCAATAACCGGATTGGTGATGATGTGGTATTGGAAAAAAAATCAATTTGATAATAACCGCTGGAACTAATGACTTTAAAAGATCAAATACGCTCCCGTATTCAACAAATGAACAGTGCAGAAAAGTTAATACTTATTAATTTTATTTGCTTTGTTTTACCTTTGTTTTTAAAGACTATCTTCTTTCTTTTTGCGATCCCATTCATCACTTTTATAAGCCTTTTTGAACTTTCATCAGATTGGGGGACTTTATTGTTTCAGCCATGGTCACTAGTCACCTATAGTTTTTTACATTCTGGTTTCTTTCATATATTTTGGAATATGTATCTATTATACTTTGCCTCACGCTTGTTTTTAAACTTATTTCCCGTAAAAACCTTCTTGAACGTTTATTTTTTTGGGGTCTTAGTAGGTGCTTTTACTTTTTTGTTGAGTTACGCCCTTTTTCCTGCTTTTCAAAATGCCACCCCAGTTATGATAGGTGCTTCTGCCGGAGTAATGGCGGTATTTATATTTATCAGCACCTATTCGCCAGATCAGGAAGTAAGTATCATTCTCTTTAAGGTAAAGTTACGTTACCTAGCTATTGGTTTTGTTTTAGTAGATATTATTCAAATTCCTTATGGAAATTCTGGGGGTCATTTGGCACATATTGGCGGAGCCGGTTTGGGGTTCTTATTTGCACAACGCCTGAAAAAAGGGATTGATATTGGCCTTCCTTTTGAGCGATTAGTCACAAAAATGATTGATTTATTTAGAAAAAAACCAACCTTACAAACAGTACATAAACAGAAATCTTCAAAAACAAATCCTTCCAAGCCTTCTTCTGATAAATTACATCAAAAGCGTATTGATACAATTTTAGATAAAATCAGTACCTCTGGATATGAAAGTTTAACGCAAAAGGAAAAAGATTATCTTTTTCAAGTTGGTAAAAAATAACGTTACACTTCCTCAATGAATCGAAAAAAGACATTTGTCCCATTGCTTGCTTTTATTAATGGCACGTTGTTAGTTCTTCAGTTAGTTGCTATGGGAAGTATCGCAAACACGATATCAATTCCTGTTTTTTCATTGGCGGTTCCTCTCTTGTGTTTGTTCAATATTCTTTTTTTTATTTTCTGGCTTCTACGCTTTCAGTGGCCGTTACTATTTTTTGTAGTTGCTTTGGCAATTGGTTTTAAAGAATGGCGTCTCTTATATCAATTCGAGGACAAGGGTATTGAGACTTCTAAAGGACTTTCTGTGATGAGTTATAATGTTAGGTCTTTTAATCGATTTATGTGGTTAGGCACGCCCAATGTTCCCAAAAAAATCGCTGCTTTCATCGCGTCTGAAAGTCCTGACATTGTTTCTTTTCAAGAGTACGCTAAAGATATAGCACCGACTTTTAAAGACTATCCCTACCTATTTTTTACACCTTACACTAAAAATGGACGAGTAGGGTCATGTATTATTTCTAAATTCCCTTTGTATAATCCACAACATATTTCATTCAATGGGTCGACAAACGGCGGTATGTATGTTGATTTTTTATATAAAAAAGATACCCTACGCCTATATAATGTTCACTTTGAATCTTTAGGTATTAATTCTAAAGACACATTGCTTTCTTCTGAATATTCTAAAAAGATACGTTCTAAAATAAAAAAGGTGTTTGATATTCAACAGCAGCAGCTTGAAAAATTTAATAAAATTGTAAATCTAAACGCATACCCTGAAATCATATGCACCGATTTAAACAACAATGCTTTTTCTGCTAGCTACAGAACTCTTTCAAATGGCAGAAAAGACACATTTATTGAAAAGGGAACAGGCTTTGGTGCCACCTATCAATTTCCGTATTTCCCCTTACGCATTGATTATATTTTAACGGATCCCAAAATGAAAACCATATCCTTTAAAACTCATTCCGTAAATCTGTCTGATCATAAGCCTATATCTGTAGGAATAGAATGGCCTTAATTATAGGTAGATGCATTTTTAAGGTAATACGCACAATTGGGTCCGAGGTTAAAAAGAACGTCTAAAATGCTTAGATTCGGAAGGAATCCAGCTTTTTCCTCAAAAACCTGTGTGTAGGGTTCTTGAGTTAGTGGGGGAATATTTTTTGTCTGTAGAAGCACGTCGAGTCTTTCTTGGAGTTCAGGGTTCCAAGGTGCTTTGTGGAAATTAAAAGAAAGTTCCATCAATCCCATTAGTTTTTCAATCAAGCTAAGGTTGAAGTCAAAAAGGGAAGATGTTTTTTCTTTATAAAAAGGGGCTAAGTCTAGCTCGTAAAACTCAAAATATGGAGAAGATTTATAAGCAGAGCAAATTGATTTCCAATGGTTATTTTGCCAGTTCATTTCATAAGAAATAGTGACAGCTTCTTCTTGTATATTTTCTTTATCAGCGTGCGTAATAGGTATGGTAAGGTTTAGCCTTCCATTAGCTCCATAAATAGAGGTTCTGTTGCGAAAGGTTTGTTTTTGATAGTGCGTATTTGTCACAAAAGTAACTTGCTTCTGTGCACAAATCCATGCAAAGTAGGGGACATTGGGGAGGTATGCGGGACATATGACGATATGCATTTTAGTGCTTTGATTTTCGTTTTCTATAAAAGACAAATCCTTGCCAGATAATCACAAACCCAATAAAAAACGGGAAATAGGAATATCTATCCCCTGGGCCATCAACTGTTGAGAAAACACGATCCCAGCGGACACTCCAATTTTTTATCCCATCGTTAATTCCCTTAATGCTAAACCAGATAAAAACAGGTTTCCCTACAATATGATCTTCTGGCACAAACCCCCAGAAGCGGCTATCTTCAGATCGGTGTCGGTTGTCACCCATCATCCAATAATAATCTTTATTAAAGGTGTATTCGTTAACTACCTTGTCGTTAATTTTGATTTCTGTGGGGGTTAGTTCAAGAGTGTTGTTTTCATAATCCTGAATAATCTTTTTATATAGCGGAAGGTTTTTACGTGTTAATTTGATGGTCATTGATCTTTTCGGAATCAATAAAGGGCCAAAATTATCTTCATTCCAATCGAAGGGTATTTTATTAGGAAAAAAGGTTTCGTTAGAAGTTTTAATAGAAACAATGCGTTGTTTTACGCTATCAATTCCCTTAAGGTCTCGTAAATCATTAGCTTCACTCACAGTAAGTGTTAATTCTTTATTGATTTCTAAAACTTCACTCACCCTAAGGCCTAGTTGTCTAATTAATATAGGCTGTAATCCTTTTGCTTTTGTGATTACTGAAAAATCTTCAACGGTGTTTCCAACCCTTCCAATGATATGGGGTATTAGCTCTTGATAGCTGCTTTCCGTTATGTTGTCAATTTTATATTTTCTACTAAAGTCTTCAAAACCTGAAGCGAGTAATTTCCGTGAAGAAACTCCCTTTTGAGCAAAAGCATTGAAGGTGTATTGAACACGTGCTCTGGAAGGGAGTATATTTTTCAAACCATTTGTATACACAAATCCATCAATAATTTCTAGGGTGTCACCAGGAATACCAAGACAACGTTTTACATAATTAGATTTTTTGTCGATGGGTTTGTCTACTCGCTTTTCACGTACAAAAAATTGACGTACGGTATCTGCAGGCCAACTAAAAACCACAATATCATTTCGTTTTATTTTCTGCAGGGCAGGTAATCTAAAATAGGGTAGTTGTGGATTTTTTAAATAAGATCGCACTTTTAAAAATGGAACTGTATCATGCACCATAGGAACAGAAACAGCTGTCATTGGTACTCTTGCGCCATAGTGAAACTTACTTACTAATAAAAAGTCCCCTATTAGTAAAGATTTTTCTAATGAGCCAGTTGGAATTATATATGGTTGAAGAATGTAGTTGTGGACTATTGTTGCTGCAACTACTGCAAATAAGATGGAGCTTATCGTTTCTCCAATGCCTGTTTTAGGACGTAAATTTCGGTCAGGTATATGAGTTGGGTTATTGCTATAGTTTACAGTATAAATATATAATCCAAACGTTGCCAACCCAAGGAAGGTGTCTTTAATTGTGTTTTTACCAAAACTTCGGAGTGTCTCAATCCAAATAGCTCCAAATAGAATTAGGTTAACTGTTGGAATGAAAAGCAAGAGAACCCACCATGTTGGGCGCTTAATAATTTTCATTAAAATAAATGCATTATAAACAGGAACAGCAGCATGCCAAGCTTGGTAACCTGCAGCTTTATATAGTTTCCAAGTACCTAAAAAGTGAATCACTTGAATAGTTAAGGCGAAAAGAATCCACTGAGAAAGCGTCATTTTTTATTTTTTTTCAAATATAAGAGTATCTCTTAAACGCACCTTGTAATTAAGAAATATTTAAAACATCTTGCATGGTGTAAACTCCTTTTTTATCTTTCAGCCATTCGGCAGCAATTACTGCCCCAAGGGCAAAACCATCACGGTTAAAGGCTTCATGCTTAAGACTAATTTCATCTATCTCAGAACGATAGGTAATAGTGTGTGTGCCGGGCACTTCTCCTTCTCTAAGAGCTTCAATATTAAGTTTTTCTAAACCTGTACCATTTAATTCCCATTCCTTAAAATAGGTACTAGTTAAGAGAGGCTCTGCTAGTGATAATGCTGTACCACTGGGTGCATCTAGCTTATGAATATGATGAATTTCTTGCATACTCGCCCGGTATTCTTTGTTGTGCGGCTTCATTAAAGTCGCTGCTAAGGCATTTATTTTTAAAAATAAATTAACCCCAATGCTAAAATTAGATGAGTAAAGAAAGGCCGTATTCTTTTGTTGACAGAATCGTGTCACTTCCTTAAATTGCCCCAACCATCCAGTAGTTCCGGATACTACAGGAATATTAAGTTGCATTGCTTGTTTAATGTTATTTACGGCAGCTTTAGGGATACTGAAATTTATAGCAACATCTGCTTGTTTTAAGTCACCATCCTCCTTGTTTTTATCTAAGGTAAAGACGATTTCATGTTCTCTTTCTTGAACAAATTTTGCAATAGCTTGTCCCATTCTTCCATAACCTAGTAATGCTATTTTCATTTATAAGGTATTCAATTAAATTTTATTGCTAAACTTAAACCAGTCATCCCAGGATCAAACACGAAATTTGGGGACAAACTTAAGTCATCATTCACGTTAAATTGAAGAAGGTGGGCACTTACATTTGCATCGAGTATGTTTAGCATGTATGCTGTAGCTGCCAAAATCATTGCAATGTCCCGATAATTTTTATGAAAGTCCATTCCAAGTAACAATTGTTCTGTTGTAATAGGAATTTCTGTTTCTAGAAATTCATCATCAAAAAAACCATTTAGTCTTCTTTTATATGCAGTTCGGTATTTATTCATTACCTTATTATTTAAATCGTAATAATAAAGTGATGCTCCAATTGCAGCATATACTAAGGGGACCTTCCAGCCCTTCCCAACATATGCCTGCCCTAATCCTGGTATGATAGCCGAATAAAACGCAGCTTTAGACGGGGTGAGTGGGTCTTCTATAAGGCGAAGAATTCTTGAGGAATATTTCTTACCGCTACCGATGGAATCTGGCGGAGTTATTGAATTTATAAGGTCTTCATTTTCTGCTTTTTCTTCTTGCGAAAAAAGAAGGGTTGAACTATGGCAAAATAAGAAAAATAAAAAAATGCTATATTTCACCCTTCACTTTGTTTAAAATATGTTGAAGTTTATTCTGAGAATCGAAGCTGATTTTTAAAACGCCTTTTCCTTCGCTGTTGGCACTCACAGAAACAGATGTTTCAAAAAGTATTTCTAAATCACTAGCCGCTTGAGTAATAAAAGCTGGCTGATAGGTTGAGACTGTTTTCGCCTTAGGGTCTTTGGTGTTTCTAACCAAGGCCTCTGTAGCTCGAACTGAAAGCCCTTTTTTTACAATTTGTTTATAAAGGTCTAACTGGGTTTGTTTATTATCTAAATTAACAAGTGCGCGACCGTGGCCCATACTAACAAAACCATCTCTAATTCCTGTTTGAATAATTGGATCTAATTTAAGTAATCGCATGTAATTTGTAATCGTTGACCTTTTTTTCCCTACACGTTCACTTAACTGGTCTTGGGTTAGATTGATTTCTTCAATTAATCGCTGAAAGGAAAGGCCAATTTCAATAGGGTCGAGGTCTTTGCGTTGAATGTTTTCTACCAATGCCATTTCTAAAGATTCTTTGTCATTTGCCAAACGAACATAAGCAGGAATACTCTTTAATCCAGCCATTTTAGATGCTTTTAATCGGCGTTCTCCCGAAACCAATTCAAATGTGTTTCCTTTTATTTTCCGAACAGTTACTGGCTGAATAATACCCAATTCTTTAATCGAGGTACTTAACTCCTTTAAGGCCTCTTCGTTGAAGTGTGTTCTTGGCTGAAAAGGATTGGCACTAATTTTATCTATTGGTAAATCAATAATATTACCTAAAATCTGATCTACCTCATTAACGGATTCAATTGTATTTTCTGGATCATTTAAGAGAGCTGAAAGGCCTCTTCCTAAAGCGGGTTTACGATTAAATTTTGCCATTCTTATTATTTATTCCGTTTTAAAATTTCACTTCCTAGGGAAAGATAACTTTTTGCACCTCTACTAGAAGCATTATAAGTGATAATGTCTTCTCCAAAACTCGGAGCTTCACTAAGCCTAATGTTTCGTTGGATAATGGTTTTAAATACCATTTTTCCAAAATGTTTTTTAACTTCTTCCACCACTTGATTTGACAAACGTAAACGTGTATCGTACATAGTTAATAGCAGGCCTTCAATATCAAGGTCTTTGTTGTGGAGCTTTTGAACACTTTTAATGGTATTTAATAATTTTCCAAGGCCTTCCAGTGCAAAGTATTCACATTGAATGGGAATAATTACTGCATCTGAAGCTACTAGGGCATTTAATGTTATTAGACCTAAAGAAGGAGCGCAATCAATTAATATATAATCGTAGACTTCTTTGGTTTCTAGTAGCGCCTTTTTAAGCATGTGTTCTCTATCTACTTTATTTACCAATTCAATTTCAGAAGCAACAAGATCAATGTGTGAAGGAATTAAGTCTAGGTTAGGGCTGTTTGTTGGTACAATAGCATCACTTGCTTGAATGCTATGTTCTAAAAGCTGATAGGTACCATAGGTAGCTTTGTTTACATCAACTCCAAGGCCAGAGGTAGCATTAGCTTGCGGATCAGCATCAATAAGAAGTATCTTTTTTTCGAGCACCCCTAAAGCAGCCGCTAGGTTTATCGCCGTAGTGGTTTTTCCTACGCCTCCTTTTTGATTTGCAATTGCTATGATTTTACCCATTAATTAAATTTAAGAGCCACTAAAAATACAATTATTTAATTCCTAATAAAAGATTATGGAGGCTAATTATTTTGATGTGTGTTTGTATAAGAACAACCCTATTTATCGCGGCAAGATATCGGAAACTTCGATTATGAAAATAGTTTCATTTTCTTTTTTATGACCATATCGCTCTCTTGCAAAACGTTCAAGACTGTCTTGGTTTTGAAATTGATCGATGTTATATATATCGGCTTTAACAACTTTTATTAACGCTTCTTGTTCCAGCTCTAGGGTTTCTATTTCATTATTTAATTCAGCATGAATTGTCCAGGAGTGGGTGTCTAAGAAAAGCATCCAGCTAATAAAGAAAAGGAGAATTCCCCCATAAAGAAAATAGTTTTTTTTAATAGCCTTTAATACGCTCCAATATGAACCAATAGTCCTCATTCTATAAGTGACTTAGGTATTTTTGAAACTTGTTGTGGAGTGATAAATACCTCTGTTTGATTGCCCCATTGGTTTAGAATGTAATTCATAACATCGGCAATTTCATCATCATCTAGTCCTTGTTTTGCCATCACGCCATCATATTCCAAACCATTTACAATAATTTCACCCCTAAGGCCATGCTTAATTCCAGCGATGCTTAAGTCAATGTTTTCATATAAATAGTCAGACCCTTTTAAAGGAGGGAAGACACCAGCGACTCCCTGTCCACTTGACAAATGACATTGCACACAAAAATCTTGATAAATTTCTGAACCCAACTTTATACTTTCTTTTTTTGTTTTTTCCTGAAATAAGTAGGAAGTAATGATTCCCGTAATGAGTAAGAACCCAAGAACTAAACTTTTCATTATTGTGGAATTATTTTGATAATTCCAATTCCTTCAACGGCTACATATAAATAACCATCAGGGCCTTGTTTTACATTTCGTACCCTTCCGATTTTATCAAGAACTTTTTCTCTTTTCACTACTGTATTTCCTTCAATGACAAGACGCTCTAAATATTCAAATTTTAGAGACCCTACAAATAGGTTTCCTTTCCAGCCCTTATAAATTTCTGAAGTTAAAAACGCCATTCCACTAGGAGCGATAGACGGCACCCAATAATAGAGGGGTTGTTCCATTTCTGGATTACTTGTTTTGTCTGTGATAGGTGTGCCACTGTAATTAATCCCATAGGTAATAACTGGCCACCCAAAGTTTTTACCTTTTTCAACCTCATTAATTTCATCTCCTCCTTGTGGTCCGTGTTCATTAACCCAAATGGCTCCTGTTGAAGGGTGAACGGTCATTCCCTGTGGGTTTCTATGCCCAAATGAATATACAGCTTGTTTTGCATTGGTGTTGGAGACAAAGGGATTGTCTTCAGGAATACTTCCGTCTAAATTCAGTCGGTAAATTTTTCCACCATCACGAGAAATATCTTGTGGGTTTTCATCACGGTTTCCGCGGTCACCTACTGAAAAATAAAGATGGCCATTCCCATCAAAAGCAATTCTAGAGCCAAAATGCTGCCCTTTTTTGGTGTTTGGTGTTGCTTTATAAAGCAAGGTTACCTTTTCTAAGGTGGAACCAACCAATGTTGCTTGATACAGTGCAGTATTTCCTCCTGGATCTATGCCTAATGACGAGGAAAGCGTTAAATAAATCAGACTGTTGTTTTGAAAGTCTGGGTGAATTGCTACATCTAAAAGACCTCCTTGCCCTCTAAGGTAAATCTCGGGTAAACCCGTTACCGAAGTTTTGATACCATTGGAAACTCGGTAAAGTGTTCCTGAAAGCTCTGTAACTAAAACTTCATCAGCACTTATAAAATCCATTCCCCAAGGGATGTCTATCCCATCAACAAGAACGGTATGGGTGTAGTAGGATGTTTCGGGGGTTTCTATGGCAGGTGTGTTTTCTTGCGCACAGCTTAAACTTGCTAATAATACAAAGGCTAGAAAATGGATTTTTAGTTGTTTCATGATGATTTGAATTGTGTGTAAATCAAATGTACGAAAGAGCATTGTGATTTAAAAAATAAATAGAAAGAATTGATTGTAAGAGAACCACATTCTAACTTATAAAGGAGGTGGTAAAACGATATAATAAGAACATCAAATTTTATGTAAATACGGTGAAGAAAAAGCGGAAAATAAAAAAGGATATTCAAAACTTTACCATATAACTGCTTGTAATGAGAATTATAAAAAGAGCTTTAAAAAAAAGATAAAATGTAAGAATAAACTTTTATGATTTGAATATAATGATAGTCGGGATGACAGGATTTGAACCTGCGACCCCACGCACCCCATGCGTGTGCGCTACCAGACTGCGCCACATCCCGAGTTATAAGGACTGGTAAAATAAGTCGGGGTGGCAGGATTCGAACCTGCGACCTCCTGCTCCCAAAGCAGGCGCGATGACCGGGCTACGCTACACCCCGAAAAAAGTGTGTGCAAATATAGTATTTAATAAAATTCAAACAAATAGGAAAGCACCTTTCTTGTAACTTTATTTTCTTTTTACTGTTATCCCTTGATTATCAGTA
>JBKEHX010000009.1:0-24236 GCA_046711205.1 Flavobacteriaceae bacterium | reverse complement strand
ACCGTATCCTTTCCCTTTATAATTCTCAGAAACAATTAAATCTTCTAAATGAAAAGTGGGCCCCTTCCAAGTAGAAAATCGAGGATAAAACAACGCCATACCTATAACTTGAATTTCCACTTCTGCAACCAAACATTCAAACAAAGGTACTTTACCAAAACCATAGGCTCTAATATCAGCTTCTTTCAAAATAGCACTATCTGGTTCCTTTTCAAAAAGTGCTAATTCTTTAATCAATTTCATAATAGCGTTACTATCTGAAATTATTGCGGGTCGAATGGTAACATTCATATCATTAATTTTCATTACAAAAATAGGGCATGTTGCTGATACTTCCGAATCTTCTAATAAATATCACATATTTAGCTGGGAATGTTAAAAATTATTACTGTGATTGAATCCAATTAGTCACTACATCAAAAAAGAAGGTTGGATTTTCAGCGTGAAGCCAGTGCCCTGCAATTGGAACTGTAAGGTGTTCTGCTTTAGGGAAATGATGCTGAATTATAGGATGATCTGTTTCAAGAATATAGTTTGAAGTTTCCCCTTTTACAAAAAGACAAGGGAGCGAGGAAATTAAATTAGTATCTAACCCCTCACCTATTGCTTTACTTACTTTTTTTAATACGTCAATATTAAGTCTGAGTCCTAATTTTCCTGTTGAAGTCCAGTATAAGTTTTTAAGTAAGAACATTCGAGTGCCTTCTTCTTTTACAAAAGCCACTAAAAATTGATTTGCCTCAGAGCGGTTTTTAATTATATTAAAATCCAACTGCGCTAAACCATTTAATATTTGTTGATGATGGGGGGGGTATTTTTTTGGGGCAATGTCTGCCACAATAAAGGCTTTCATTAATTGTGGCGCTAGTATCGCTAAATGCATAGTAGTTTTGCCCCCCATAGAATGCCCTAAAACATAGACTCCCGTCAATTGATGGTGGCTGCAGTAAGTGATAATATCTTTAGCTAAAATTTTGTAGGTAAATGCTTTACTCCAAAAACTTCTTCCATGATTTCTTTGATCAATTAAATGGACCCTATAGCCCATAGATGCCCATTTTTTAGCATGGGTTTTCCAGTTATCCCCCATCCCTAAAAACCCATGGAGTATCAATAAATTTTTACCTTGTTGACCAATAATATTACTGTATACTAAGTTCATTAGGAAAGACGTTGAAGGTACATAGGAATGACATTTTCAAAACCTAGATACAGACTTTCACAAATTAAGGCGTGACCTATAGAAACCTCTAAAAGTTGGGGGATATTCTTTGCAAAAAAAGTTATGTTTTCTAAACTTAAATCATGACCAGCATTAATACCAATTCCAAGTTTATTTGCCATTTCAGCTGCATAAATATAAGGGGCTATTGCTTTTTGTGGGTCGGAAGAATATATAGAGGCATAGGTTTCAGTATATAGTTCAATGCGATCAGTTCCTGTTTCTTTTGCGCCTTCAACCATTTCAATTACTGGATCTACAAAAATAGACGTTCGAATACCTTGAGCTTTACATTGACTAATAATTGATTTTAAAAAGACTTTATGCTTTAAAGTATCCCATCCTGCATTAGAGGTAATTGCATCATTAGCATCAGGCACTAAGGTAACTTGAGTAGGTTTAATTTTTAACACCATTTCCATAAAGTCTGGAATTGGGTTTCCTTCAATATTAAATTCTGTATTCACAACTTCTAGTAGGGAAAATGCATCTTCATAGCGAATGTGACGTTGGTCTGGACGTGGATGAATTGTAATACCTTGCGCTCCAAAACGTAGAAGGTCTTTGGTGACCTTTAAAAGATTTGGTGTATTGCTGCCTCGAGCATTTCGGAGGGTAGCAATTTTATTAATGTTAACACTAAGTAAGGTCATTCCTTCTTTTTGGTAAAAATAGGAACTTATTCGAGTACTTGAAAAAAAAGCTTGTTTTTATCAACTCCCTCAAATTTTAAAATTGTTAACTCCCCCATTATTTATAGTTTTGTACCTTTAACCCAAGTTTGATTATCATGAATATAGCTATTTATAGCGCATTTTTTTCGCCTGAAACCTTGACCTACGTCAAATCGGTAGTTTCCTATCTTGAAGATGAAAAACATCAATTTATTATCACTGACCGGTTAAAGAAGCATTTTGGAGTAGACCAGGATCGCTACAACTATTTTAGTGATGATATGGTTTTAAGAGACGGTATTGACTTTTTATTCTCCATTGGTGGTGACGGAACATTATTACGATCTGTAACGGTAGTTCGTGATTCTAAAATTCCAATTTTAGGAATTAATACAGGTCGTTTAGGGTTTTTAACTTCCATACACAAAGACGCTCTAGTTGAGGGTTTAACTTTGTTTTTCAAAAAAAAATATACTTTCATTAAGCGTTCTCTTCTCCAGATTACTGCCAAAGATCCGGTAACAGCATTGGAAGAAATTGGCTTCGCTTTAAATGAGGTTAGTGTTAATAGAAAAAATACCACTTCTATGCTTAGCATTGATGCCGAATTAGATGGAAAACACCTTACAACTTATTGGGCAGATGGACTCATTATAGCAACCCCAACAGGGTCTACAGGCTATTCATTAAGTAGCGGAGGGCCCATTGTATCTCCAGAAACTGCTTGTTGGATATTAAATCCTATAGCCCCTCATAACATTAATATTCGTCCCCTAATTATACCTGACTATACTGAAATAAAAATATCGGTCTCTGGAAGAGATAAAACGCATTTACTATCATTAGACTCAAGGATTCTAACTCTTGAAAATGGCAATGATTTTTATATTAAGAAGGCTCATTTTACCATTGAAACAGTTCAACTAGACGGAGCCTTTTTCTACAACACTTTACGTGAAAAACTTTTTTGGGGTCAAGACACTCGGAATACACAATAAAAAAAGGCTTTTAGGGTTTATATAACACGATCAATTTTTGTGTAAAATCCCAAGACTTAATACCAATGTGTAGACACTTTTCGATCATATTAATGTGCTTTTTTACAGGCTATACAAGTGCCCAATTTCATGAATTAGGTGCTTTTATTGGTGGTAGTAATTATGTGGGAGATATTGGAACTGATAAATATGTTCACCCCAACTCTCCTGCACTAGGAATTGTTTATAAATGGAATGTAACAGATCGTTACTCTATTAGAGCAGGGTTTTCAATTTCAAACCTTAAAGAAAATGAGTTTAGAAATAGTGATTTAAATCGTTTTAGCAGGTCTTTAAAGCTTGAAAATAGTATTCAAGAAGCCATGGTAGGAATTGAAATTAACTTTTTTGAATTTAACCTTCATGATGAAACGATTAGCTTTACACCCTATGTTTTTTATGGTATTAGTTACTTTAACTATAGACAGTTTTACCTTACTCCAAATGGACCAATTGACCCTCCAACCTTTAATGATTATGGGAAAGATCAAAAAATTGCACTTCCAATAATTTTAGGATTCAAATTAAACCCAAACCCCTTATTTGTAATCGGAATTGAATTGGGAGCTCGATATACACTTACAGATAATTTAGATGGAAGTAATCCGGAAAATGAATTTGCTAACGATCCAGGCTATAAATTTGGAAATATTTCGAATAATGATTGGTATATTTTTACAGGTTTGACAATTTCATTTACCTTTGGCGATCTTCCCTGTTATTGTAAAGAATAAATGAAGCAAAAACCAAAACATGTCGCTATCATAATGGATGGAAATGGACGTTGGGCCAACCAAAGAGGGGAGCAACGTATCATGGGTCATAAAAAAGGTGCAAAAGCAGTAAGAGAAGTTATTGAAGAAGCAGTCGAACAAAATATTAAATTCCTTACGCTTTTTGCATTTTCAACTGATAATTGGGGACGTCCCAAAAAAGAAGTGAGTCTCTTGATGAAGTTGTTGGTGAGTTCTCTAAAGAAAGAGTTTAATCGGCTAATTAAGAACAATGTTCAATTAAAAACAATTGGTGATATAAGCAAGCTCCCATCTGTTGTAAAAGAGGAACTTTTCCTCGTTATTGGGAAAACGGAAAATAATACTGGAATGGTACTCACACTAGCACTGAATTATGGTGCTAAGGAAGAAATAACAGCGGCGGTAAAATTAATTGTAGATAAAGTTAAAAATAGTATAATTTCCCCTGAAAAAGTTGACCAGTTGACTATTAATGAGCATCTTTACTCCCATTATTTACCCCCGGTTGATTTACTTATTCGAACAAGCGGAGAAGAACGAATAAGTAATTTTTTATTATGGCATATTGCCTATGCTGAATTGTATTTTACAAAAACATTATGGCCGGATTTTTCAAAAGAAAATTTGCAAAAAGCATTAATAAACTACGGTAAAAGAGAACGAAGATTTGGAAAAACGAGCGAAAAACTCACGAATTAGCATGAAGTACAAATCTATATTTATAGTACTGTTACTTTTAATAGGAGGATTTACACAAGCGCAAACTAAAGATTTCATTAAGGGGAAAAGTTATTCGCTGGATTCTATTGGGGTTTCTGGCCTCAAAACCTACAACGCCCAAACAGTAATTTCCTATAGTGGATTACGTAAAGGACAACAAATAATCCTTCCAGGAGATGAAATTAGCAGTGTACTTAATAAACTTTGGGGATTAGAGTTATTTAGCGATATTAATTTTTATGTAACAAAGGTAGAGGGTCAAAAAATAGCAATTGAAATTGAAATTGAAGAACTACCTACACTTTCGGATGTTAAAATAAATGGTATTAAAAAAGGACAAACTGAAACAATAATTTCAGATACTGAGCTAACATCTGGAAAAAAACTTTCTGAAAGTTTTCTGACCAACACTCAGAATTATCTTGAAAAAAAGTACCGAAAAGATGGTTTTTTAAACACAACAGTTACCCTGAATACAATCAAGGATTCAATAGATAGCAATACCTACAAAATGGTTGTTAATATTGATAAAGGGCCTCGTGTAAAAATTAAAGACATTAAATTTGAAGGGAACGAAATTTTCTCAACAAAAAAATTACAATTAAAATTAAAGAACACCAAACATAAAACTTCTATTCGCTTTTGGAAAAGGTCTAAGTTTATTGAGAAAAACTTTAAAGAAGACCTTACCAATTTAATTGATTTTTATAAAGAAGAAGGCTACAGAGATGCTAGGGTACTTTCTGACACATTAATCAATAATGATGATGGATCAAACACAATTGGCTTGAACCTTAAAGTAGAAGAGGGAAATAAATACTATTTCGGTAATATTGATTTCATTGGGAATACTGTGTATTCTAATGCAGTGCTTCAACAAATACTTGGCCTAAAAAAAGGAGAGGTGTACAATGGCGTATTACTTAAAAAACGAATTGCAGACAACTCTAAGCCAGATGCCAATGACATTACAAACTTATACCAAAATACTGGATATTTATTTTCAAACATTAATGCAGTAGAAGTTAGTGCAGTTAATGACACCATTAATTTTGAAATACGAATTACTGAAGGCAAACTAGCTAATTTTAATAAAATTGTTGTAGAAGGAAATACCAAGACTAATGATCATGTAATTTATAGGGAATTACGAACCAAGCCAGGAGAACTTTACAGTAAAGATAAACTGGTTCGTACTGTTAGAGAATTAGGGCAATTAGGCTTTTTTGATGCAGAACAAATTAGTCCTGAATTAGAGAATGTAGATCCAAACTCTGGAACTATTGATGTGCGTTTTGACCTTGTTGAATCTGGAGCAAGTCAGATAGAACTTCAAGGGGGCTATGGTCAAGGTGGCTTTATAGGAACCTTAGGGCTTTCTTTCAATAACTTCTCCATGCGAAATATTTTTGACAAAAAAACATACAAGCCTTTACCTATGGGAGATGGTCAAAAATTAGCCCTTCGACTTCAGGCAAGTCAATTCTACAGTACTTATAGTTTTAGTTTTACAGAGCCTTGGCTGGGTAACAAACAACCTGTACAGTTTTCCTCTTCACTACAGCATACAACTCAATATCGATATGATTACTTCACGGGACTAGCAGACAAAGATCAGTCTTTTGTTATAAGTGGAGTTACCTTAGGATTAGCAAAACGACTTAAAATACCTGATGACTTTTTTCAATTATCACAATCAATATCATACCAATACTACAATTTAAACAATTACTTTACCGGGCTATTCACCTTTGGAGATGGAGAGGCTAACAATTTAGCCTACACAATTAGTTTATCAAGGGACAATACTCGGATTAATCCAATATTCCCAACAGGAGGTTCTTCATTTAATATTAGCGCAAAGTTTACCCCTCCATACTCTCTATTTAGTGGAAGAGATTTTTCTAATCTTGAGAATCTTGCTGAATTTCAGGATAGTAATGGAAATCCACTAATCGCCATTATTGATCAGGAAAAGTTTAAATGGCTTGAGTTTTATAAAGTAAAATTTAATGGGACTTGGTATACAAAAATATTTGCTGATTTAATTTTAAAAACACAAGCAGATTTTGGTTTTATTGGTCCCTATAATCAAAGTAGAGGAAACATACCTTTTGAGCGATTCTACTTAGGAGGGGATGGAATGGTGAATTATGCTTTGGATGGAAGAGAAAATATAGCATTGAGAGGATACCCAAACCAGTCATTATCAAGTAGAGATGGATCAGTTATTTATAATAAATTTTCTCTTGAATTAAGATATCCAATTACCTTAAAACCGAGTGCATCCATTTATGCCTTAACCTTTTTAGAGGCAGGTAATGGATATGATAGTTTTCGAACTTTTGACCCTTTCAACTCAAAACGGTCAGCAGGTGCTGGAGTAAGAATCTTTATGCCTGCCTTTGGATTACTTGGAATTGACTTTGGATATGGTTTTGATAATTCCAACCCCAATACGTTTACGCCAAATGGATGGGAAACACATTTTGTTATTGGACAGCGTTTTTAAGGTTTATTTATCATTTACCTCAAAATAAATCAGATGCCTTTACGTTATTAGTATAATGAAAAAAAAACTACATACCTTTTTAACTGTCTACCTTATCATTTTAATGAGTTTTCAACTTTACGCTCAAAGAGGAACACGTGTTGGTTATATTGACATGAATGTTATTCTTGAAAGCATTGATGAGTATAAAGAAGCAGGACGGTTATTAGACAATAACATAAGTAATTGGAAAAAAGAGATTGAGCTAAAGAAAATTCAACTTAAACAATATCAAGATCAACTTAATACAGAGCGAATTCTATTAACCCCTGAATTAATAAATGATCGTGAATTAGAAATCCAAGATTTTGCATCGAAAATAATAAGCCTCCAAGAAAAACGATTTGGACCTAAAGGTGATATGATTATTCAAAGATCAAAGCTTTTACAACCAGTTCAGGATCAAGTCATGAGCGTTGTGAAATTTATTGCTGAAGAAAAAAAATATGATTTTATTTTTGATCGATCTTCCAATCTAACCATGCTATATTCCGCAAAAAATTACGATATTAGCGAACTAGTTATACGAAGAATAAATAGACAACAAAAAATACAGAAAAAAAAGGATCAAATAGAGGTCTTGAAATCAAAAACTAAAACCTCAAACAATTAATATTTTAAACACACTATGAAACACTTATCCACTTTAATCGTTAGTTTGTTATTAATAGTTGCGCCATTAAATGTAATTGCTCAATCTAAGGTAGCACACATTGACACGCAGCAGTTAATCAGTGAAATGCCTGAAGTAATTGCTGCTCAAAACGAATTGAAAAAATTAGAAAATCAGTACGCGCAAGAAATGGAAAATTCTGTTAAAGAATTCCAAACCAAAGCCCAGAATTATCAAGGTGATGCTCAAAATCAAACTGATCTTATAAACCAACAACGTCAAATTGAAATTCAAGAGATGCAACAACGTATTCAGGAATTCAGAGAAACTGCTGCTCAAGAATTACAAAAGCGTTCTGCAGAAATGATGCGTCCTTTGTATGAAAAAGCAAAAATTGCAATTGAAAAAGTTGCTACTGCTCAAGCGTTTGACTATGTGTTAGATTCTAGCCCAGGAGGAAGTGTTATCATGGCTTCTGGAAAAGACCTTATGGCTGAAGTAAAGACTGAATTAGGGTTTTAATCAAACTATACAAACAAAAGCTACCTAAACGGTAGCTTTTGTTTGGGCTTTATTTGAACCAAGATGCGTATTTCAAATAGTTCTTTGCTATACGACCAATCTCATTTTTTTGTAATATAGAATTGATCTCTTTAATTTTTTTTGCAGGGACCCCAGCATATACTGAACCTGAAGGGATTATAGTGTTTTGAGTTACCACTGCCCCTGCAGCAATAATACTATTACTGCCTACTTCACAGTGGTCCATAACAATACTTCCCATTCCGACCAAAACATCATCCTGGATTTTACAGCCATGAATAATGGCATTATGTCCTATAGAAACTCTATTACCAATTTGAGTTGGTGCTGTTTCAAAAGTGGCGTGAATCACTGCACCATCTTGTATGTTTACTTCATCACCTATTCTAATCGAATTCACATCGCCCCTAACTACTGCTTGATACCAAACCGAACAGTTTGTTCCCATTATGATATCACCAATAAGGGTAGCATTTTCAGCAAAAAAACAACCTTCTCCAAAAGAAGGTGTAAAACCGCGAACTGACTTTAATAACATATTAAATTGTTTGACTCCAAAGTACAAAAAGATCTTCGCTTAAAGATGTTTTTCTTTTCAAGCAATAATTCACTTAGCTTTCATTATTTTTGAAAAAAAGATGAAAATTTACCACCTCACTGCAATTTCTGAAAAAGGAAATAACTGGGCAAAGTTTGAAGTAGACCAACCTATTGGTCCAAAAGAGATGCGTCAATTTAAAAATATTGACGAGGCCAAAGGAGCTCCTTTAATTCAGCAGTTATTTTACTTACCCTTTGTAAAGTCTGTTACCCTTTCTGAAAAAACAATTGTAGTAGAGCGTTTTGACATCTTAGAGTGGGAAGAGGTGATTGAGGAAGTTAAAGAACAATTACAAACCTATTTAAATGAAGGTGGTGTTGTACTTGAAGCCCAACGAAATGATAAAATTCCTGTAAGTGTTTATGCAGAGAGCACCCCCAACCCTTCGGTAATGAAATTTGTGGCAAACAAACCCTTAGTCCCTCAAAGTATCGAATTTAAAAATATTGATGATGCAAAAAACTCACCCTTAGCACAGCAATTATTTCATTTGCATTTTGTAAAAGAAGTTTTCTTAGATACTAATTATGTATCTATCACAAAATATGAAGTGACTGAATGGGATACAGTAGTGATGGAAGTACGTGAGTTTATTCGCTCCTTTATAGAGGAAGGAAATATTGTACTTACAGAATCTCCTACTCCTTTAGATATTGAGAAAAGAGAGCGCCCTGAAGCTGATTTAAAACCAATCGAGCAACAAATTGTATCTATCCTTGATGAATACATTAAACCTGCGGTGGCCTCTGATGGTGGAAACATTGTTTTTGATTCTTATAATGAAGCTGAAAAATCAGTACATGTAGTATTGCAAGGAGCCTGCAGTGGATGTCCTTCTTCTACTTTTACTTTAAAGAACGGTATTGAAAATATGCTAAAAGAAATGATGCCCGGAAAAATTGCAACGGTAGTAGCTGTTAACGGGTAGTGTTATTTCTTAGGTGGGGTTGTTTGAAAGTCTTTTAAGTAAAAAGGTTCAAAATATGCCAAGTCTTCATATTCTTTCATATTAAATTTATTCCAAGCTAAGGCTATCATGTCTTTAGCAGCTGGATAGTAAGTTTTACTTGAATAGGATGCGTTTATTTTCGGATTTAATGTTTTAAATTTTAAAGCACCATCTCCAATAATTAAGCAAGGTTGACCTTTAACAATCGTTTCAAAGGTTTCTGATGTCAACACCGCAGCTGTTGTTTCTTCAATCCACTTTTTAGCACTGTCAAAAATAGCAGTATATACTTCCATTCTCCTGGCATCTAACATTGGAATAATAAACGACTGTGGGGAAACCTCATGAGGTTGTACCATAACCTCTAAGGTGTTAATGGCAAGTAACGGAATATCCAATGCAAAACATAGTCCCTTTGCAGCAGCCACTCCAATGCGAAGCCCTGTAAATGAACCGGGACCTTTACTAATTGCTATTGCGTTTAGCGAAGATGCTTTTGTATTGCTCTCTTTTAAAACCTCCTCAATAAATGGATGTAGTTGCTCACTATGACTAAATTTATCAGATAAAAGCACTTTTTGAATGATTAATTCGCCGTCTTGTGCCAATGCTACAGAGCATTGTTTTGTAGTTGTGTCTAGGTGTAAAATATAAGCCATTACTCAATAAAAAAGTTTAAAATACACCTCCTGTACTTCCGCCATCTACTTTTATGACAGCTCCATTTGTAGCACTTGAAAGAGGACTGCAAAGATAAGCAATCATTGTCGCAACCTCATCTGTTGAAGCAAAACGTTCCAATAAAGATTGTGTTCTTTCCGTTTTAAAGAAGGTGGATTCAATAGCATTAGCGTCTCTCCCTTCTTTTGCTGCTTTATCTGCTATAAAATGTTTTGCACCTTCGCTTAAAGTAGATCCAGGAACAACTGTATTGACCGTTACTCCTGTTCCTCCAGTTAGCTGAGACAATCCTCTAGACAAGGCGTGCATTGCAGCTTTGGTTGTGCTATATGATATCATGTCATTAGGAACTAAATAAGCACATTCACTCGAAATGAAAATAATGCGTCCCCATTTTTTATGCAGCATTTTTTGAAGGTAATGATTGGATAACCTTACACCACTCATGAAATTAACCTGAAACTGTTCCTCCCATTGTTTTGAAGTAGTTTCAAAAAAGGACTGGGAATTATATATCCCAACATTGTTAACCAACACGTCTATTTCAGATAATTCTTGAAGTAGACGCATCACTTCTTTAGGATTTCTAAAGTCTGCCACTATCCCAAATACTTCAGTACTTTCTGTAATTGTTTGCAAGTTAGTAACTGCGTTATTGACCGTTTCTTTTTTTCGCCCATTAATGTAAACCTTCATGCCTTCTGCAAGAAGAATACGGGCTGTTGTAAAACCTATTCCAGAGGTAGAACCTGAAATAAATGCAATTTTTCCTTTTAAATTGAGATCCATATTTTTAAGTTAGCCTATAATGTTTTACCAACTTTTAATGCCTAATAGTTTTTCACCCAGCGAATTTAATTGAGCTGTAGCGTAACGTTCTTGTTCCCAATTTCTCGGGTCCCCAGGAAATGCATAGCCTTCTGGTGCTACTCTATGTTGCCATGAATTGATGCGCCATTCTTTAAGTGATTCATTTTGCTCTTCTGCTGGCATCATTGAAATATATTGAGCAATACGAACTTTGCCTTTTGATTGGTTTGGACGAATACCATGCGCCAACAAACTATTAAAAATAAGTAGATCGCCTGCTTCCATTGATACTTTTTCTATTTTATCTCCCAAGGCTGTAATATCTGGCTTAAAACAGTTACGGTCTTCAGGCTGGGATGCTTTCCATGTGTTATAATTTTGATACAACCAAGGAATACATTGAAAGCCACCCATATTTGTATCCGTTTGATCGGATAAAGCAATAACTCCTTGTACATTTTCAGGTTTTGTTTCAGGATCATAATCCCAATGAATGAATCCTTTATATTCGAAATCTTTTTTTATGGGAAAGTTAAGGTTTGCACGATCAATGGTTACCCATAATTTTTCTGTTCCCCAAACATCAACAAAGGCATTATAAATTTTTTGAGATTGTCTGTTCGTCCATAAATGTTGGTGGTTATATACCTCAACCATTCCTGTTCCCGCAAGTTCTTTCATTTGCATTTCTGCTCTAGGAGCACTGTACCAAGTTTCTGGATTGTCAGGAGATTTTTCTTCGAATTCCCATAAAAAAGAAGCTGTTTTTTCTGCCTGTTCTCTTGGAATTGCATTTTTAATAACAACATATCCGTTTTCCCTCCAAAAGTTCCATTGAGAATCTGTCAGAACACGTAATGGCTCTTTATTTTCTCTTTTATTGAGCTTTATGGAACTCGTTTTCGCCATTGACGGATTTCCTGGGATGTCTCTATGATTGCTTTTATAGGAAGATTGAGCGGGAGTGTTCATAAAAATCAGTATTAAATTAATTTTAAATGAATTCAATATATAAAAAAAGTAGTGAAATATTCAATAAAATTAATGTAGGCCTCCTTCTTCCTATAAACACTATAACTTGAGACCGAAGTAAAACTCCAATACCTTTAATTTAAAAATATAATCAAACTTAGCACGGATGATATCTGAGCTAGAAATCTGATACCTCTGTTTGGCCTGTATAAAATCGAAAGAGTTCATTACACCTGCCTCAAAACGATTTTGAGCCATCTCAAAGGCTTCTTTACGGGCAATTACCGTTTTCTCAGCTGCTTCATAAAATTTAAGCGCACCTTCTGTATTATTGTATGCTTGATTGATAGTGTCTTCTAAGTCAAGTTTTGTTTGTTCAAATTGATTTTCAACACGCTCCAAATTCAACCTCCTTCTCTTAATGTTATTTCTAACAGACAGTCCATTAAACACAGGAATATTCAAGGAAAGACCATAACTTTGACCATCATTTTGACCAAATTGTTTGTCAAATGGAAGAGCCCCAGTTACAGAACGTTCAGGGAATTGCGTTACCACCAAAGATCCATCAGTCTTCACAAAACCGATAGGAGATTCAATTAAATTACCTGTTTGTATAAAGCGGTCCGAATAAGAAATACGAGTATTATAGTTGAAAAAAGCTGATAAAGAAGGCATTAATGCACCTTTTGCAATATCAATATCTTTTTTAGCAACCTCAATATTAGCAATTCCTAATTTAATATCATTTCGAATGGTGATTGCTTTCTCAAAAATGTCTTTTGGCTTTTGAGTTAAAATGTCAGAAAAAGGTATGTCAAAATCTTCTTTTGCAATATCAAAATTTTCGTAATCTGTAATCAGTAGAAGCTGTGCTAGGTTTATGCGTGAAAGGCGGTAATTATTATCTGCTTGAATTAAGGCTTGTTCTTGAGAGGCGAGATTTGCTTCAATTTCATAAATATCTGCTCTTGTCAACACTCCCGCTTCAATTCTAGATTTAGTTCTCTCAAGATCTTCTTGCGTAAGTTCTAATTGAAAACGCTGAACTTGAGCTAACTCTTTATTGAACATTACTTGTAAGTAAGCATTTGCCACAAAAAGACTAATGTCGTCCTTCATGTCATCTAATTGATATTGACGTGCAATAATACTTAGATTAGTCCTCGACAATTGATTGATATTTTGTCTTCCATTAAATAGTGTAACCCCTAGATTTCCTCCAAAAGAAGAGAATTGAGTAGTTAGATTTTCAATTAATCCATTGGTAATGTTTTGACTCAATCCATTGTTCCAGATATGCTGTGATTGTAGATTAATTCTAGGCATAAAATTACCTACAGCATCTGCTTTGTCAATAGCAGCTGACTCCAAATCTAATTCAGACTGTTTGATGCTAATGTTTTTTTCCAAAGCAATAAGCACACATTCTTCCAAGGTATATTCTGTAGCTTGTGCAAAAACTACAAGTGTAGTCATTGAAAGCAAGAAGGTTACAAATGTTTTCATCTGTTTTTTTTTATTTTAAATCGCTTAATTTTCTTCTATTAATTATTTCTACGCCCTCTTTTTGATTCATCTTCATCATCATCACCCTTTTTTATAGGCTCAGTTTTATTCCACACTTTGATTAAATCATCTTCAGTAATACCTGAAATAATTTCAACATTGATACCATCAGAAATTCCTATTTGAATTTCTCTGCGTTCAAATTTTTGTTCTCCAATAGAAACTTCAACATACGGTTTCTCTGTTTCACGATCAAATTGTAATAATGATTCAGAAATTGCCATAATACTATCTTTTCTCTCTAATACAAGAGACGCATTAGCGCTATAACCTGCTCTAATAAAAATAGAATCATTTAAAAACAAGTCGGCTTCAATAATAAATTGAACAGCACCCTGTTCTTCATTTCCTTTGGGAGCAATAAACTTTAGTTTAGCCTCTAGGGATTGATCTTCAATAGCACCTAAATTAACTTCTAAAGGCATACCTACTATTAACTTTCCTACTTCAGCTTCGTCTACTTTACCTTCAAAAATCATTTTATTAAGATCTGCAATGGTTGCAATGGTAGTACCTGCGTTAAAACTATTACTCGCAATTACCTGAAAACCTTCTTCTACAGGAATCTCTAGAATAGTTCCCGGCACGGTTGCACGAATGTTTGTATTGGCAGAAGCAGCTCCTCCAGCAGATCCTAATCTTATGATTTGTAAATCAGAGCTGGTATTTAAAACATCTAGTTTTGCTTGACTAAAACGTAATTCAGAATTCTCAAATTCTTGTTTTGAGATAATGCCTTTTGCATATAAATCTTTATTACGATTAAAATCTACCGTAGCGTTTTTCAATACAATTTTTGAATTTGCTAATCTACCTCGAGCACTGTTTAAGTTTTGCTCATTTGGAACTACTTTGATTTTTGCTAAAAGATCTCCAGTTTCAACTAAATCACCTTCTTTAACAAATAGGTTCTGAATTATTCCTTGAATTTGAGGTTTAATTTCTACTTCATCTTCCGGAATCACCTTACCGGTAACCACTGTTTTTCTCTCAATTGAAGTTATAATAGAGGTTTCTGTTTCATACTCAATAACAGATTTGTTATTGGTTTTAATAAAATAGGCAGCTGCAAATAAAGCGCCGCAAATTAAAAGTGCAATTCCAATATATTTTAAAATTTTCATGATAATTAATTGTATATAGTTATTTTATTCTTCTCTTAATGCGTCAATGGGTTTAATGCTTACAGCACGTTGTGCTGGAATGAGTCCTATCAATGTGCCTAGGAAAACCATAATAAATAATGCTCCTAAAACAAAAGAGATCGGTACTGTGGGATTAGTGTAGGGAAAATCTGTCATGTCTTGGGTTGCAGCGTTTATTCCTGCTAATACAAAAGCACCTAATATAATTCCCAGAATACCAGCAATAACAGTTAAAAATACAGACTCTAAAATGATTTGATTCCGGACTTCTGCGGGTGTTGCACCCAGAGCTCTACGAACCCCAAGTTCTTTTGTGCGTTCTTTTACTGAAATTAAAAGAATGTTTCCAATTCCAATCACTCCCGCAATTATTGTTGCTATTCCAACAATAAGTGAAAGAAGAGTCATTCCTTTTGAAAATCCCACTATTTTATTAAAAATCTCTCCTAAATTAAAACCTCCGAAAGCACGTTCATCATCTGGTGAAACACGATGGATTCTTTTCAATGCTGTTTTAATGTCTTTTTCTACGGCTACTACATCCGCATCATCATAAGCAGCAATGGTAAACCACTGAACGGTGTCGCCTGTATTGTAGATTTTTCTAAAAGTCTCAAAGGGAATAAAAATATCGCCATCACTATCAAAGCCTCCACCAGGAACAAATTTATGAACCCCAATAACTTGGAAATAAATGTTGTCAATTCTTATATATTGTCCAATGGGGTCTTCCTCTTCATCGAATAACTCAGTTTGTGTACGTTCTCCTATTACGCATACTTTTCGACGGTAACGAATGTCTTGATCATTTATAAAACGTCCACCTGCATAAATCTTTTTAGTTGCAATTTTTGTTAATTCAGGATAATCACCATAAACATTGTAATTGCTAGATTTATTATTCCTAACAACAAGGGGAACTCCACCACCGAAAACACCCCGTACATTTCTAGGAGCAATAAATTCGACCTCAGGAACCCGTTGTTTCATGTAATTAATGTCAGAAAGTTTTAACTCAACATTTCTGCCGGTTTTAAATCCATCATATGGAATACTTGTGCTTTGTGCCCATATAAACATGGAGTTCATGGCTATGTTTTCAAACTGCCTTTCAAAGCCATTATCTAATCCTTTTGCTGCACCTGAAAGTGCTATATAAATAAAAATTCCCCAAAGAACACCAATTACAGTAATAATAGTTCTTGTCTTGTTTTTTGATATAGAGCCGAAAATTTCCTGCCACGTATCACGATCAAATATTACTTTTAAACTATTCATCTCGTAAGGCAATTATAGGTTTAATTCGAGCTGCTCTTTTCGCAGGAATATACCCTGCAATTGCTCCAAAAATAATTAATACAATAGTGGCTCCTATTGCAGTTCCTATATCTATATATGGGTTTTTAATGAAATAGTCTTCCAGTTTTAAGCCAATGCTTTTTAAAAGAAATATTCCCAGCATTAGTCCTATATAGCCAGAGATAGTTGTAATAAAAACTGATTCTTGAAGAATCATTTGAATAACAGAACTTGGGGTTGCTCCCAGCGCTTTTCGAATCCCTAATTCTTTGGTTCGTTCTTTTACAACAAAAACCATAATATTTGAAATTCCAATTATTCCAGCTATTAACGTTCCCAAGCCCACAAAACTTACGATTAATTGAAGTACTACGGCAAATTGCTGTGTTTGTTTTAAATCATCTGTTTTGTTTTGAAAATAAATACCATTCGGATCTCTCGGATCTATGGATTTTTTATCCTTAAAATATTTTCTTAAACTACTCTCAAAAGCCAAAGCCCCTGTGTGTCCTAAGTTTTTGTTAAAGGTTACAACTATTTGATCTACTTTATCATTCCCTTTTTCAAGTAACTGTTGAGTCGTGAAAGGAATGTAAATATTTCGCTCTTCACGATCTCCACCATCATCTTGAAAAATGCCTATTACTTTAAAGACACTTGATCCTAAATCTATATATTTTCCTATAGGATCTTCTGCTTTAAAAAGATCTTTAGCCACTAAACGACCAATTACCGCATATTTGGCTTTTGCATCAATGTCTGTTTGATTTATAAAACGCCCTTTCATTAAAATTGTTTTTTCCACAAACTGATTACCGGGAGCAACAGCACGGGTGCTGTATGAGTTGCTCTCACTTTTATAACGTGTTAAAGCACTTCTTGAAATTCTAGGAGTTACGTATTCGGTGAATAAAGGAAAATTATTTTTGATGTCTTCTACATCTTCATTATCAAATTCAATTCTTCTATTTTCTTTAAAGCCTTTATAGGGCATGGATGTTTTTCCAGGATATAAGAAAATAGCGTTACTTGCATCATCTAAAAAAAACTCTTGAAACGAGTTCTTTAAACCGTTACCTAAACCAAAAAGAATGATAAAAATAAAAATCCCTAAGGCAACTGTAAAACCAGACAAAAACGTACGTAGTTTGTTTTTACTTATTGTCTCAAAAATCTCTCCCCAACGGTCTCTATTAAACATAGGAAGAAGCTAATACTTGTTTTACTTTTTTATCTTCAACAATAACGCCATCTTTAAGTTTGACAATACGTTTACACATTTGTGCAATCTCTAATTCATGTGTAACAACTAGAATTGTTTTTCCTTCTTCATTAATTTTTTGAATTAAATCCATTACCTCATGTGAAGTAACTGAATCTAAAGCACCTGTTGGCTCATCTGCTAAAAGAACTTTGGGTTTTGAGGCTAGGGCACGAGCAATTGCCACACGTTGTTTTTGACCACCAGATAATTCACTAGGCAAATGTGTTGCCCAATCTTTTAATCCAACTTTTTCTAAATAATCTAATGCAGATTGTTGTCGTTCTTTACGAGGAATCCCTTGATAATATAAAGGAAGTGATACGTTTTCTAGAGCATTTTTGTAATTAATTAAGTTAAAGGATTGGAAAACAAAACCTAGAAATTTATTTCGGTATTTCGCTGCTTTGGTTTCATTCAAATTTTTAATGGGAACATTATCCAAAATATAGTCTCCTTCTTCGGCAACATCTAACATTCCTAAAATATTTAATAAAGTAGATTTTCCAGAACCTGAAGATCCCATAATGGCAACTAACTCGCCCTCCTCAACATCAAAGTTTATTCCTTTTAAAACATGAAGGGAAGACGACCCCATTTTATAAGATTTATGAAGGTTTTTTATTTGAATCATTGATTTTTTTTAATTAAAACTCTAGCAAAAGTACAATCATTTATTTAGCTGCTAAAAATATTAGACTTAATAAATAGTCAATTATTACACTAAAGAATATTATTTTTTTAAAATCTGAAACACCTTCCATCCAACAACGCCCACTAATAGATATGGTATTGCCATAAGATATAAAATACCATTATTGATTCCCTTGGCAGTTGCCTGCCCTTCTTCAGACTCCAAAACCGCTCTACACATAGAACATTGTCCGTAAGAATTCTCTATGAAGAATAGAAAAATGATAAATAGAAAAAAGGAAAGAGGATGCCTCATGTTAAATATAATAAGGAGAAATCATTAAATAAACAACAACACCTGTTAAAGCAATATATAACCAAATTGGAAATGTGTAACGTGCAATTTTCTTATGGTCTTCAAACTGTTTTGTAAACGCCCTAACATAAGTAATTAAAACCATAGGAATTATTCCAATAGAGAGTATGATATGTGAAATTAAAATAAAAAAATATACATAGCGAATAGATCCTTCCCCCCCATAAGGTGTGGAGTCTGACGTCATATGATATGCTACATACATTACTAAAAAAACTAAAGACAATGCTATGGCAGTTTTCATTAGGTTTTTATGCAGTTTGATCTTTTGTTTTTTAATGGCATTTAAGGCAATTAGTAAAATAAAAGCGGTTATTCCATTGATAGTAGCATAAATAGGGGGTAAAAAACTAAGCGATGCTACATTAGGAATTCGAACGGTAAAAAGAATTGCTACCACCACAGGAATTAATATGGATACAATCCAGATATAGAGATTGAATTTATTTTTTTGAACCATTACTTATTCATTTAATAATTTTTTAATGTCCTCAATGAGCATATCTACTTCTTGAACTTCCACGTTTTCTTTATCAAGCCCCATATAATAAACAATGGGATTCCCAAACTGATCTGTACGTGAGCGAATAAACCCTTTTTTATCAATCAATGCAAAGTATCCTTGATGCTCAAAACCACCTTCAACTTGAGGGTTTACTGATGCAAAGATATTAAAACCCGTATTTGCCAAAGAATAAATAGCGTTTTTTTCGCCGGTTAAAAAATGCCAATTTTGAGAAAACACCTCATAATCCTCAGCATATTTTTTTAGAACAGTAGGGGTGTCATTTGACGGATCGATAGTAAAAGAAGCAATACCAAAATCTCCCCTTGTTCCATATTGACCTTCAATAAGTTTCATGTTTTTATTCATCATTTGACAGATGCTAGGACAAGACGTAAAAAAGAATTCAGCAATATAAACTTTACCTGAAAAGTCTTCATTTGATACAAACAGGCTGTCTTGATTTGTAAAAGCAAAAGAAGGGACCTTTTTAGCCTCGCCATTTAAAACAATATAACTTAGGGGTTCTGCAGATTGCGATCGGTTACTTTCAACCATTGTATTGGTAGACACTCGATCAATAATTTTGGGAATAAATAAAATTGCGAAAATTATTATGATTAAAAAAAGACCTACATATTTTAAATTAGGCATCGGAATTACTTTTTACGATTTGTATTGTAAATTTTTAAAGCTAAACGGTATTCCGCTAAGATGACTTTTACATCGTCTATCATTTTCTTATTTATTTGAGCAACGGAACGAGCATCAAATCCGTATAGCGTTCCCTGATCTTCATCGTCATTTCTTCCTCTTAAATTTCGATCTTTATCAATGATAAAAACGTAGGGAATACTTCCATTAACCTCAAGAGTTAATGGGGTTTTAAGAGAATTAAAATGTGTTTGAATTTCTTCAGCAGATGCGCTTATAAAGTTCCATTTCACAAGCTTAGTTCCTGCCCCTTCTTGAAGGGCTGTTTTCAAACTATCCACTTGGCCCAAGCGTTCTTTATTTATTAAAAAAATAAATTGGAAATCTTCAAACTCATAAAAGCGTTTGTAAATTTTTTCATTTAAATTTAAAGCTTCTGCTTGTTTATTCTCAAGACTCCCACCCCAGTAACCTAATATAGTAATCTTGTCCTGAAGCTTAATAGAATCTCCAGCTATAGAGGCTAAGGAGTGAAGTTCGTTAACTTCATTTGTGAGAATTGGGAGCTTTGCAAAATTATTTTTTCCTGATGCGAAAAAAAGATAGACCACAATAGGGAATACAAACAATAATCCTAATACAATTTTTTTATAAACCTCTTCCTTCTTCATAATGTAAAAAAAAACGGTCTTGAAACCGTTTTATTATTTAAATTTTCTTTCTTAAAAATTCCATGATACGAATCCTGTTTCTATTACATCAAAAATATAATCGGCTTCAATCAAAAGAATGAAAGCTAAATATGGAATTAGGATAACTAAAGGAAGTACTATAGAATTTTTTAAACCACTTTTCTCATCTCTAATGTGCATAAAATCCCATGCTATATAATAGGCTTTTACAATAGTTAGAATAATGAAAATCCAGTTTAGAATTTTCATTCTTAAAAAAGATCCCGATAAAAATTCTGGTTTAATAATACCTAACGCTACTTCAATTGTAGTAACAATGGATAGAAAAATTAATACACCCCAAATTTTTTGTTGATTTGATTTGAACTTTAAAAGTCCTCTAAAGATGGCTAATTTATGTCCTTCTGCTGCCATTTATTTTGTTTTTAGTTTTGTTAAACGAGATAGAAAAAAGTGAATACAAATACCCATACTAAATCGACAAAATGCCAATATAGACCTACTTTTTCTACCATTTCATAATGTCCCCTTCGTTCGTATGTACCTACAATTACGTTAAAGAAAATAATAATATTAATTACGACCCCAGATAAAACGTGGAATCCGTGAAATCCTGTAATAAAGAAAAAAAAGTCTGCAAAGAGACGGTTTCCATATTCATTTCTTATAAGGTTTGCACCTTCTACTACAACGGTAGCATCTCGTATTTTTAGTAAAGATTGCGCTCTTGAAAGAACTACTTTATGTCCTTTTTCGTCTAACTGTTCTGTTCGAATAACTAGATTATTATTTGCAACAAATCCTTTTTTAACTTCTGCTAAAGAAACGGTAGTCAAAGCTGTTTCGTTTTTATACCAAATACCGTTGTTTAACTGGTGTGTTGTTCTTGGAGAATCTATCCCTTTTGCAAACTCTTGAATAGCCGCACGTTTTCCTGTATCTACGTTTACAAATTGCAAAATTTGACCTCCTCTTGTTTCTAAAGCACCATACTCTCCCTTAATAAAGTTTTTCCATTCCCATGCTTGTGATCCCACAAAAATTGCGCCCCCAATAACGGTTAGAAACATGTAAAAAGTTACTTTTGTTTTTTGCATATGATGTCCTGCATCAACTGCAAGTACCATAGTTACAGATGAGAAAATCAAGACAAAGGTCATTAAGGCAACATAGTACATAGGCGCATCAATGCCATGCAAGAAAGGAAAGTGAGTAAATACCTCATCTGCAATGGGCCAAGAATTTATATTCTTAAATCTTGAAAAACCATAAGCTACTATAAACCCGGTAAAGGTTAATGCATCTGAAACAATAAAAAACCACATCATCATTTTGCCGTAGCTAGCATTCAGAGGTCGGTTACCTCCTCCCCAAACGGGTCCTTCTTCAGCGGATGCTTTTGCAGTTACTTCCATATTATCATGTTAAATTTTATGCAAATTTATTAATTTTTAACCGTAGAATGAAACGAATAAAAATAAATATACCCAAAGAAAATCAAGAAAGTGCCAAAAGGTAAGAGCAAGCTCAAATCCCAAGGTGTTTCCATTACTATATTTTCCTTTTAAAGTCTTTAAAAATAAGTTCAATACAATTACAATTCCAGCGGTTAGGTGAAGCAAATGAAGTAAAACTAAAACGTATAAATATGAAGTAGTGATTGAGCTTTCTGGCCCTGTGAAATAATACCCTTGTTCTATAATAGCACCAAAACCTTTAAGCTGGAAATGTATAAACCCTAGTGCTAAGGCAAAGGTAACTGCCAGAAAAGCCTGTGTAGCCTTAACTTTTTGTGTTTTAAGCATCTTTAATGCAGCATAAAAAGTTCCACTACTTAAAACAATAAGAAGGGTGCTGAGAGTAAACGCAAAAGGCAGTTCAATTTGTTGAATCCAATCAGAGCGTGAACTACTTACCACATAAGCACTGGTCAAACCTGCAAAAGTCATACTCATACTAATCATGCCAAACCATAGCATCATCTTTTTGGCGCGATTATTTTTTACTATTAAAGAATCGTTTGTATTCATTGTATTAAAAATTTATCTAGCACATACACCAATTGTATGCCTGTTATATATAAAATACTTGCTCTAATCAAAAACCGAGCAGCTCTATCATTTTTCAAAAACATTAACTTGAGGGCATAAAACAAAAAAAAGACTCCTAACAAACCTACTATAATGGCTGCCGGAAATGTCAATATTAATGAACCTGTTGAATAAAAAGCAGGTATTAATGACATGAAAACTGTCCAAAGGGTATAAAAAACTGTCTGAAAAGCAGTTGACTGATCCCGAGCTCCAGAGGGAAGCATTTTAAAGCCTGCAGCTTCATATTGATCATGCATTAACCATCCAATAGCCCAGAAGTGAGGAAACTGCCAAAAAAATTGAATCATAAATAAAACACCTGGTTCAATTCCAAACTCGTTGGTAGCAGCCACCCAACCCAACATAAATGGAATGGCACCTGGAAAGGCACCCACAAATACAGATAAAGGTGTTTTCTGCTTTAATGGGGTATAAACACAAGCATATAAAAAAATAGATAAGCTCGCAAAAAAAGCAGTCTTAAGGTTTATTAAATACAGGGCAGAAATTCCAACTAAAGTTAAAATGACACCTATAAATAATGCAGTACTGGTTTGCATTCTACCAGCGGGAAGGGGACGGTTTTGTGTTCTAAGCATTAATTTATCTAAATCTTTTTCAAATACTTGATTAAAGGCATTTGAAGCACCCACCATTGCATAACCTCCAATTATAAGTAATAAAAGTATAGAAAAATCAATCACATCTACTGCTAAAAAGTATCCTGCAATAGATGATATTAAAACAGTAACTGACAACCTGAATTTTGTGAGTTGCGAAAAATCACTCAAAGTTATCTGTCTACTAGGCGAAGAAAGGGTTTCATTTTGGTACATAACTCAGCGACTTTCAGGGTACAAAGATAGTCGAGAAAAAACCAATGAACAATCAAAAGCAGTATTTAGATATAAAATATATCATAGCTTAAAGAAAGTGCCTCAAGTCCAATCGCAATTGAAAAATACTTTTGATATCGAAAGAAAAATAAATAAAAAATCTCTTTGTTTTAATAATAAGTAGAGCTTTCTATTATACTACAATAATGGTTTTTTGTTATAAGGGGTACTATATAGAAAAAACCAGTATATAGCTTGTTTTTTCTATACAAGATACTTATTGTAGCCTAAAAGTAATTGGAATACTAAACGGAACGCGGACAGGACGACCTCTTTGCTTTCCTGGGGTCATGTTTGGTAATTTAGAGATAATACGCTGTGCTTCTTTTTCTAAATTTTTGTCTGGGCCACGCATTCTGATATCTGTAATCTGACCATCTTTTGCAATGATAAAGTTTACATATACACGCCCTTGAATTCCCATTTCCTGAGCAATTTCAGGATAACGGAAGTTTTTACGGATGTGTTTATTTATTTGCTCTTGAAAACAGTCACGACGCTCTGCTTTAGAAACTTTTTCACAACCAGGAAAAATTGGTACATCTTCAATAACTGCAAAAGGAACATCTATATCTTCATATTCTTCTTCTACTTCAACAATCTCAACAATTTCATCTTCGTTTGATTCTGTAGATTCAATAACAGTTTCCTCAACCTCTTCTTCGTCCTCAACTATCTCAATAATTTCTGGAGCTGGTGGTGGTGGTGGTGGTGGTGGTGGTGGTGTTTTAATTTGTTCAGTGATTGGAATTTCATCATCATCATCATCATCTACATTTAAAGTCTCATAACCATAAAGATCTTTTTCATAGGTTTTCCACTCAATTGCTTGCCATGATATAAATAAAATTGCAGACAGTCCAATTACAAAATACAGACTACTGTTTCTAGTTAAATCAACTTTTTCGCTTTTTTTGGGTTGCATAATAGACCGTTATTTAAATAGCTAAACTAAAAAAAAAAAAAATTAAAACAAGCTATTTTT
>JBKEHX010000008.1:0-25915 GCA_046711205.1 Flavobacteriaceae bacterium | reverse complement strand
TAGTGGTACCATCTCCAGCAAGATCATTGGTTCTAGAAGCTACTTCTTTAACCATTTGTGCTCCCATATTTTCAAGGGCATCTTCCAATTCAATTTCTTTGGCGACCGTAACTCCATCCTTAGTTACCTGAGGGGCACCAAAAGATTTTCCAATAATCACATTTCTACCTTTAGGTCCCAATGTTACCTTCACTGCATTTGCAAGTGCATCAACACCACGCTTGATGCCGTCTCTTGCTTCTATATCAAATACTATTTTTTTTGCCATTTTTTTATTTTTTTAATAAATTAAACGATAGCGAATATGTCGCTTTCTTTCATGATCAGAAAATCTTTTCCTTCATGTTGTAGTTCAGTCCCTGCATATTTACCGTATAAAACCTGATTACCTACAGCAACAGTCATGGGGTTCTTTTTTGTGCCTGTCCCTACAGCTACAACAGTTCCTTTTTGAGGTTTTTCTTTTGCAGTATCTGGAATATAAAGACCAGATGAAGTTTTGGTTTCAGCAACAGCAGGCTCTATAAGAACTCTATCTGCTAGGGGTTTAATATTAATTTTTTTCATCGTTATTTTTTTTATTGGAATTATACATTTCAGAAATCATGCCACAACAATTACTACTGACAATTCAAAAATTTAAATGCCAGCCTGTCAGTTTAGAGATCTTGTTTAAAAAAAAATTAGTTGTTCTCAGGAACTTCTGCGGGTATTTCTGGAATTTCTTCTAACGTTTGTTCTGAAGTTTCTGGAAGCGTCTCTGGGATTACTTGTTGTGTATCATTTTCTTGCAGAAGTTTTGAGTCAGAAACTGAACTTCCAGAAGAAAGGCTAACATTTGAAATTAAGATTAAGATCAAAAGTAACGAAGCAAGTATCCATGTACTTCTGTCTAAAAAGTCAGAAGTTTTCTGAACACCACCTACTTGTTGTGATCCACCTCCACCAAAAGAAGATGAAAGTCCTCCACCTTTAGGATTTTGGACCATAACAACCAACACAAGAAGGAAGCATACTACAATAATAAGGGCGATAAATATGGAAAATGTACTCATTTGGCTAGTCTTTCAGTTTTTGTAATCTTTTAATCTCTTTTATTTGGTCTGCAAAGAAACTATTTTTTTCTGGATATTTCAAACCTAATATTTGATAGGCTTGAAGCGCTTTATGATATTTTTCTTGCTTAACAAAAACTTTAGCTAAAGTTTCGGTCATTAATTCGTCCGAAGAAGCCCAACTTTTTTCACTTAAATCAACCTTGTTTTCAGATTTTTCATCAGGCTCAATTTTTTTAATATTTGCCAAGAAGCTGTCTATAAGTTTAAATTTGTTTTCTAATGTTGGGTTTTCTTTATTGACTACTTTCCTTGTCTTCAAATAGCTAGCCCAATCAGAAAAGCTTAGGACTTTAGGTGTTTTTTCCTCGTGAAGTGGAGAGGTAGTTTTTTTTAATTTTCGTTTTTCTAAGTTCTTTGAGACATTTTTTTCGGTCTTTTCACGCACTTCTGGTTTAAGCTTGACTTTGGCGACCGGAACATTTTTTTCTTGTTTTTCAATAAAGTCATACAAAAGGTTACGGTCATACGTAGCTATAGCTGTATGCGAAAGTTGTTTATCAAAATTCGCTGGCTTTAATTGTTGAACAGCATTAAGGTAGTAAGTTCTTGCCAAATGAAAATCAGGATTAATATCAAGTAAGTTCTCAAGCGCTTCAAGCTGTTTAGTATTTGAAGAATTAAAGCTGTCTAAAACCTTGAATAGCGAAGAAGCGTTTTTAATTACCATTTAGCTAAGGTATCATTAAAAATATCTTGTGTAATTCTGTCAAAAATTTCTTTGTGTGCAGCATCTCTTATATCATATACTTGTAGTTCTGCAGGAAAATCATAAAAGAACGAATATGTTTTGTTGTAATCATCTTCTTCTTTTTTGGTGTTTATAAAGCGAAAAGCAACAGATAATTTTAATCGGTTTTGTGCAGCTGTAATTTTTGCAGTTGCAGACATTGGCGTTACACTGTATTCTGTGATTTCTCCTTCATAAATCAATTGACCATCAGAAGTGACTAAATCTAAGTTGGTTTGATTCATGATTAAATCTTGAAGGGCAACAGTAAATTCATTGTCTAAACCGGGCTCTACGGTTGATCCGGGCCTATTACCTGCTTTATTTTCAAAGAAATTTACTTGAAAAGTGGTCACTCCAGAAGGAATGGAAGCTCCTGTAAAAGAATAAATACCACAGGACTGTGCCAAGACAACTACAAATATTAGGAGTACAACCTTTAGCTTATTCTGTTTCGAGGTCTTTAAGATCATATTGTTTTATTTTACGATAAAGTGTTCGCTCAGAAATACCCAATTCTTTGGAAGCTAATTTACGCTTTCCGTTGCTTCTAATTAAGGCTTGTTTAATCATTTCTACTTCTTTAGCTTGAAGGGAAAGGGGTTCTTCTTCTTCAATCGTTTCAGCATATGAATACTTATCTAAAGATTCAATTTGAGAAATTTCAGGTATTTCTTTCTGAAAAGCAAGTCTCTCAAAAGAGGAGGAAATTTCTTCTTTTTCTTCTTCTTCTTTTCCGTAAATCTTTTCGATTAAGCCTTGATTTTTTTCTTGAACACCCTCAGAGGTACCATTATTCATTAGGTCAAGTGTTAGTTTTTTTAAGTCATTCAAATCGTTTTTCATATCAAAGAGTACTTTGTACAAGATTTCACGTTCTGAAGAAAAATCACTTTCTCGTTCCTTTTGACTAATTAAAGCTGGCATCTTCGACCCATTATCTGGTAAATACATACGAATCATAGCCGCATTAATATTTCGTTCTTTTTCTAATACCGATAATTGCTCAGCAACATTTCTAAGTTGCCGAATATTTCCATTCCATCGATATTCTTTTAACAGCGCCTGAGCATGTTCGTCAAGTTGAAGGGTTGGCATTTTATATTTTTGTGCAAAATCAGAGGTGAATTTTCTAAACAGAAGTACAATGTCCTCTTTTCGCTCACGTAAAGGGGGTAAGTTTATTTCAACGGTGCTTAAACGGTAGTATAAATCTTCTCTAAATTTTCCTTTTTGTATGGCTTCCATCATATTAACATTGGTAGCTGCTACAATTCGGGCGTTGGTTTTTTGGGCGGTAGAAGATCCTACTTTAATAAACTCTCCAGTTTCAAGGACTCTAAGTAAGCGTACTTGAGTAGGAAGTGGAAGTTCTCCAACCTCATCTAAAAAAATAGTCCCTCCATCAGACACTTCAAAATATCCAGAGCGCGTTTGTGTTGCTCCAGTAAAAGCCCCTTTTTCATGACCAAAAAGTTCACTGTCAATAGTTCCTTCAGGAATAGCACCACAGTTTACTGCAATATACTTTGAGTGTTTTCTGTGGGAATATTGGTGTATGATTTTAGGAATATTTTCTTTTCCTACTCCACTTTCCCCAATGACTAATACGGATATATCAGTTCCAGAAACACGTATTGCTTTTTCTAAAGCCCTATTAAGCCCTATATTATTTCCAATAATTCCGAAACGCTGTTTAATACTTTGTAATGAATCCATAATTAAACGCTTTTAGAGTATCCAACGGCATTCCCAATAAGGGTTGCTGAGGTACATTCTTTAATTTTTACATCTACAAAATCTCCAATCTGATAGTCTTCTTTTGGAAAAACAACCACAGTGTTTTTCGCAGTTTTACCACTCCACTGTGCATCTGATTTTTTTGAGACTTTTTCAATTAACACACAAACTATTTTATTTAAATTTTGAGAAGTTCTAATGCTACTATGCATCCTTTGTTTTGCAATAATTTCACTTAGCCTTCTTTTCTTGGTTTCCTCGGGGACATCATCTTCAATTTTCTTTGCGGCCAATGTACCTGGTCGTTCAGAATATGAATACATAAACCCATAGTCATATTTTACATAATCTAAAAGGTCAAGTGTATCTTGATGATCTTGCTCAGTTTCTGTAGGGAATCCTGCAATCATATCATGAGAAATACCACAGTCTGGCAGTATTAAACGGATAGAATCAATAAGTTTGAAATATTCTTCACGGGTATGTTGACGATTCATTCTCTTTAAAATTTTATTACTTCCAGATTGAACAGGAAGGTGAACGGCATTACAAATATTATCGTATTTAGCCATAACCTTTAAAACGTTAAGCGACATATCTTGAGGGTTTGAAGTTGAAAAACGAATTCTCATTTTGGGGTGGGCTTCAGCCACAATTGCTAATAAGTTTTCGAAATGTAATGCTGTTTTTTGCTGAAGCAGGGTTGCTTTGTCAAAATCCTTTTTTAGGCCTCCTCCATACCATAAATAGCTGTCTACGTTTTGACCGAGGAGAGTAATTTCTTTAAAATTTTTAGCAGCTAAGGCATTAATTTCTTCCAAAATACTTTTGGGATCTCTACTTCGTTCCCTTCCCCTTGTAAATGGAACTACACAGAATGTACACATATTATCACATCCACGGGTAATAGAAACAAAAGCAGAAACACCATTTGAATTTAGTCTTACAGGGGTAATGTCTCCATAGGTTTCATCTTTTGATAAAAGTACGTTGACTGCTTTTTTATTACTTGCAATTTCTTGGAGCAGGTTTGGAATATCTTTATATGCATCTGGTCCAACGACTAGATCAACTATTTTTTCTTCTTCAAGAAATTTATGTTTTAGCCGTTCTGCCATACACCCTAAAACCCCTACTGTCATTTCTGATTTTTTTATTTTAAGGGAATTAAAGTATTCTAATCTTTTACGAACGTTTAACTCAGCTTTTTCACGAATAGAACAAGTATTCACCAAAACTAAGGAAGCTTGGTCTAGAACCTCAGTTATTATATAGCCCTCATCATTTAGAATAGACGCAATAATCTCGCTATCTGCAAAATTCATTTGACAACCATAACTCTCTATATATACTCGTTTATTTGGGGTATTTTTTGATATAACCTCATCACTATCAAGTACTTCACCATTAAATTTGTTAGGATTTTTATGTCTATAATTTGTTGATGTAAGAGCTTTCGAATTTTTTAAGGGTTTATTTTTCAGATTTTTATGTGTTTTTGTAATTCCCATCAGGGTAAACTCATTTTTTATTTTTTTAATTGAAATTAGTTATCTCAATCATTGGTATAACCATAATTATAAGTCACAAATATATGAAATATCCGACAATATGTCATGTTTTGCTAAATAAAAAAAAAGATGAGCATGCAAAAAAAGTAAATTAGCAACAGGTTGATTATGTTCTTTTAAGAGAAGAATATACTATTTGAATATAAACATGAAAGGTGTTGGATTTCAAAACTTTTAATCCAAAACAGAATAACACTCCGATGGTTTATCTATATTTAAGTATATTTTTATATAACTAATTCGATATCTTCAATCCTCAGCTTCAAGTTTTGGAGTTATAGTTTGAATTGTATTTGTTGACGCAAACGTTTCCCTGTTTGGGGAGTGACGATTGATTGCTTAAAAAAGCACTGATATAATAAGTAAGTTATTTCAGATTGATTTATGGATATTAATACTCAAACGTTTTTTTATCTTTTATAAATTAACAAAAGATTAATAATAAAAAATGAAAAATTTGGTTTTTATAAGTTATTTCATTTTATTTTTTGCATGTAATTCAACTATTTCTCAAAACGAAAAGTTGTCAGATATAGAATCCATTCAGCTTAAAACTTCTTTTGTGGATTTAAAAAACAAAAAGGTAGATTTGACATCCTATATAGGAAAGAGAATTATTATTAATCATTGGGCTACATGGTGCGGTCCATGTATAAAGGAAATGCCTGGAATAAAAAGAGCTCAAGAGATTTTAAAAAATCACAATTACACTTTTCTGTTAGTTTCTGATGAAAATGTTTCAAAAATATCTAAGTTTAAAAATGACAAGAAATATGATTTTAATTTTTTAAAATCTGTTGGATCAAATGAAACACTTGGAATCTATTCTTTGCCAACATCATATATTTTTGATGAAAAAGGAATGAAAATTGAAACCATTGTCGGAACGATTATTTGGGATTCGGATCAAATGATAAAAAAATTAAAAACATTGTAGTTATGAAGAAATTCATTATCACTTTCTCTTTACTAACTATAATTTGTTGTACGACAAAAAAAGAGGTATTAATAGAGGATATTCAATTCTTATATGAGAATAATAATGCACAACCTAATTTAGTATCTTTTAATGGTACTTTATCATTATCATGGATTTCTTCTAAAGAAGAAAATAAAGCCTCTTTACACTTTAGTCAGTTTAAAAAAGGGCAATGGAATAAACCCCAAACAATTGCTTATGGTTCAGACTGGTTTGTTAATTGGGCTGATTTCCCAGCTCATGCAATTAATCAAGATATAATAATTACAAGTTATTTAAAGAAATCAGCTTCCGGAACATATACTTATGATGTTGTTTTAAATTTACAGAAATTATCTGGAGAGAAAATAAAAGAAGATTTTTTATTAAACACGGATGGTGTTAAAGCAGAACATGGTTTTGTAAGTATAATTCCTAATAATAAAAAAGGGTTTTTTATTACTTGGTTAGACGGAAGAAATACAGTAGAAAAAAAACTAAATGGACACCACAAACCAATGACAATTCGTTTTGCAGAAATCACTAATAAAGGAGATGTTATTAAGGAAAGCGAACTCGACTCATCAACTTGTGATTGCTGCCAGACATCCATAGCAATCACTAATGATGGGCCTATAGTTGTTTATAGGGATAGAGGTGAGAAAGAGGTAAGGGATATTTATAGTGTCAAAAATATAAATGGAGCTTGGGAAGAGCCTAATCCGGTTCATAATGATGGATGGACAATAAATGGATGTCCAGTAAATGGTCCTAAAGTTGCTGTGAACTCAATGGACCTTGCTGTTGCTTGGTTTACAGCATCTAATGATAAACCTTTAGTAAATGTTTCATTTTCAAAAAATAATGGTAATTCTTTTGGCACTCCATTAAAAGTAAATGACTATGATGCTATAGGAAGAGTAGATGTTGCATTTTTAAATGATGAGGAAGTAATAGTTAGTTACATGGAAGTTGATGACATTGGAACGTTTTTGAGAATAAAAAAGGTTTCAGTTAATGGAAAAGTTTCTGAGCCAATTACTATATCTAAAATTGATGGAGGAAGAAATACAGGAGTTCCTCAATTAGAGATAATAAATACTGAGATCTTTATTGTTTGGACTATTTTTGTTGACGGAATGAATCAGTTAAAATCTATAAAATTAAGTTCGAAAAACATCTAAAACATACTCAATAGCTCACCCAATTACTTTTTTGTATAAAAATTCACAAGAATATTACCCTTTTATATTTATTCACTCTAAAATCCATCATTGAAGCTGTTTAGATTTTTTTATTAGTTTTAATGGGGGAGCTTATCTTTAAAAATTCCATAAGCCCATGTGCCAATTACAGAGAAAAATATCACTACTATTATTGGATAAAATCCTGCACCAACCAATGTAAACATTGGTCCTGGGCACGCACCTGCAAGGGCCCACCCCAAGCCAAAAATGACCCCTCCAATGCTGTAGCGGTAAAAACTTTTGTCTTTATCTACAATAATGATTTCTTCTCCAAAAGCAGATTTAAGTTTAAAACGTTTTATGATTTGAACCATAATCACCCCAAAAAAGAGAGCTGATCCAATGATTCCATACATGTGAAATGATTTAAACTGAAACATTTCATAGATTCTAAACCACGAAGCAGCTTCTGATTTGAACATGATAATTCCAAAAAAAATTCCGATAAAAAGAAAATATAATTGACGCATAGCTTAGAAAAAATAAGGGAGTAAAAAATGATTCATTAAAAGTCCGCCAACAAAAAATCCTATAACGGCATAAAGGGATACAAGCTGTAAATTACTTAATCCTGAAATTGCATGTCCTGAGGTACAACCTCCTGCATAACGAGTGCCAAAGCCAACTAGAAATCCCCCTAAAGAAAGAGTCAATAGCACTTTAATATTCAACAAAGCATCTAAGCTAAACAGCTCATTTGGCATATATGCTAAGCCTGCACTTTTGATATTAAACCCGTTTAATTTTTCAATTATGTCAGGAGTGAGTGTTACAATTGCGTCTGTTGATAAAAGGTTTGCCCCAACCCATCCACCAATAATAGCGCCAATCGCTACTAATAAATTCCATTGTTGGGTTTTCCAATCAAAATCGAAAAAGCGCGTGTTTTTACCAGCACCACAAAGGGTACATAGGGTTCTTAAATTTGATGACATCCCGAAGTTTTTTCCAAAAAAGAGGAGTAAAAACATGACAAGTGAAATCAATGGGCCGCCAACATACCAGGGCCAAGGCTTAAAAATCCATTCCATATTATATAGTTAATCGTGTTGAAAAAGTATTCTTAAAAATTAAAGTGTTGAAGGGCAAACGTATTCTGTTATTTTCATGCCTTCATTTTTAATAGCTGTAAATCCTCCTTTGACATCTATCAAATTGTGAATACCTCTACTCTTTAAAATAGAAGCAGCAATTGCACTTCGATATCCTCCCGCACAGTGCAAATAAAAGGGTTCATTATTAGGAAATTCAATCATGTGATCATTTATAAAATCTAAGGGAGTAGAGTGAGCCTCTAATAAATGTTCAGAAGCATATTCGCCGGGTTTACGAACATCAAATACCTTAAGGATTTTCAGTTTTTTCAATGCATTTAATTCTTTCACTCCAATTCCATTAATTGAATCTATAGCATTTCCGGCTTTGATCCAAGATTCAATGCCTCCTTCAAGGTACCCAAGGGTTTGATCAAATCCAACGCGTGCAAGGCGGGTTACAGTTTCTTCTTCTCTTCCTTTTGGGGTAACCAGTAAAATAGGCTGTTTAACATCTCCAATCATGGAACCTACCCATGGAGCAAAACCACCATCTATACCAATAAAAATAGACTTCGGAATGTGTCCTTTTGTATAATCATCCTGATGCCTAACATCTAAAATAATTGCATTAGTTTCGTTTGCGATTACTTCAAATGCCTCAGGAGTTAATGGTTTTGTTCCATTTTCAAGAATCACATTAATGTCTGTATAACCTTCTTTATTCATTTTTACATTTAAAGGAAAATACTTTGGTGGAGGCAGTAAACCATCGGTTACTTCTTTCACAAATTCTTCCTTTGTCATGTCTGAACGTAAGGCATAATTTGTCTTTTTTTGATCTCCAATAGTACCAACAGTTTCTTTACTTAAGTTTTTTCCACAAGCAGAACCAGCGCCATGGGCAGGGTAAACAAGAACATCATCTGCAAGGGGCATAATTTTTTTACGAAGACTATCGTAGAGAATTCCAGCTAAATCTTCTTGTGTCATATCAGCTGCTTTTTGTGCTAAATCAGGCCGTCCTACATCTCCTAAAAACAGAGTATCACCACTAAAAATAGCAATGTCTTTATTTTTAGCATCACGAAGTAAATAGGTTGTACTTTCCATAGTGTGTCCAGGGGTATGTAAAACAGTAAGTGTAATTTCCCCAATCTTAAATTCCTGTTGGTCTTTGGCAATTAAAGAGTCAAAACTAGTTTTTGCTAAGGGGCCATAAACGATAGTGGCTCCAGTTTCTTGAGCAAGAGTTACATGGCCACTGACAAAATCTGCATGAAAATGTGTTTCAAAAATGTAGTTTATCTTGACGTTATTTTTTTTAGCCATTTTAATGTAGGGTGACACTTCTCTAAGCGGATCTATGATGGCGGCTTCACCGTTACTCTCTATGTAGTATGCTCCTTGAGAAAGGCATCCCGTATATATTTGTTCAATTTTCATTAGTCTAATTTGAGTATAAAATTAAGGAACTGTTTTTTGTTAAATGTCATCTTTAGTTTGCAAAAGCAATCAAGGATTACTTTGCCTTGTTAATTTTTTTTGTAAGGGTGTTTTTTTACAAACCCCATCAAAGCTATCGGTAGCATCTCCTGAGGTTATAAATAGATTTCGTTTTTTTAACATGCGGATAATTTTACTTTTTAAAATAATGTCACGTGCAGGTCCAATAGCACCTACAAGCATTACTCGTATTCCTTTTTTTTGCAGGACAAAAATTATTGATATGAGCTGTTCTGTTGCGGTACTATCAATATAATTTATTGCACGCATGTTAATGATAAACCCTTTTATCTTATCTGGTTTTTTTGAAATAGCCTCTATGATTAGCTTTTTGAAGTACTGAATATTTCCAAAGAAAAGTTGCGCGTCGAATCTTAAAATAATTAAATCATCTCTGGTTACGACCTCTTCTGGAAAACGAACACTATTTTTAAAATAGTTTGTGGTTCCAATACGTCCTAGAAATGCATGGTGTGGCTTAGAGCTTCTATAGACTAAAAGTAATAAAGAAAATAAAATTCCTAAAAGAATCCCTTCTGTAATTCCAAAAAAGAGGGTTAATAAAAAGGTAATTATCAGAACTGAAAATTCATCTTTTGCACTAAAATATAAACGTTTTGCATATTTAAAATCAATTAAATTAATAACAGCAACCATAATAATTGCAGCTAAAACTGCTTTGGGTAAGTAATAAAACCAATTTGTAAAAAAACTTAAAACGACAGCTACTAAAGCGGCTGTAATTAATGCAGAAACCCCTGTTTTTGCACCTGCTTTTTGATTTACGGCTGTTCTGGAAAATCCACCAGTAGTTGGATACGATTGAAATAATGACCCCACGATATTTGAAGCACCAAGGGCTATAAGTTCTTGGTTCGGATCTAACCTATAGATTTTCTCTTTTTCTTCCATTGCTTTAGCTACAGAAATGGCTTCCATAAAGGCAACTAACGCAATAGTTAATGCTGTTGGGAATAAAGTTTTTATAGTTTCTAAATCAATAACGGGAATCTTAAAGAAGGGTAGTCCTTCCGGAATAAGACCTACTAAATCAACTCCTTTTTGCCCTTGTTGTGTATAGTAAACCCAAGTGATTCCTAGCGCTACAACAACTAAGGAGGCGGGAATTTTTTTACTTATTTTTTTGATACCAAGCAATAATAAAACGCCGAAAATTCCAATAGCAAAGGTGTTTAAATGAATAGGTGTATCGGTATTAATAATTGATTTTATAATGACCTGAAGCTTATTACTTTGGGGAATAGATATTCCAAGAAAATATTTAAGCTGACTTAATCCTATTATTATTGCTGCTGCAGATGTGAACCCACTAATGACGGGTTTGGATAAAAAGGCAACAATAAAGCCCATTCTTAAAAGACCCATTAAGAATTGAATAATCCCCATCATAAGGGCTAGTAAAATTGCCATTTGAATGTACGCTTCTGAAGAAGCCATTGCAAGAGCGCCAAGCCCTGCGGCGACCAAAAGCGAGTCCATAGCAACTGGACCCACTGAAAGTTGTCTTGAAGTCCCTAAAATCGAATAAATTATTTGTGGAACTAATGCCGCATAAAGTCCATAAATAGGAGGTAAGCCTGCAATCATTGCATAAGCCATTCCTTGAGGGATTATTAATACCGCCACTGTAATTCCAGCAATTAAATCGTTTTTAAAATACGATTTTTTATAAGCTGGTAACCAATTTAATATGGGTATAAACTGTTTCAGATTTTTTTATTTTAATCAAAAATACTACTGTTTAAAGTAACAAATGTAACATATGTTACATGGCTGTAATTTTATGTCTGAAGTTGAATACTATTTCGTCCCAATAAAAGGGTACCTTCTTTTTCTTTCTTTTTAAGTAATCTTGAAATCACGACCCTTGAGGAATTTAATTCTTTTGCTATCTCCTGATGTGTAATTTCTAAAGTAAGATTTTTAGTGAGCTTAGTTTTTTCTTTAAGGTAGCGATCTAAACGTTGTTCTAAATTTAAAAAAGTAAGTGAATCAATTGCTTTTAGAAGTTCAGTAAGCCTGTTATGGAAATTCTCAAAAATATAGGTTCGCCATGATTTGTAGTTTGCTAAAAAATCATCCATATGACTCACCGGAATCATAATCAGTTTGGTTTTGGTTTCACAAATTGCTCTAATTTCACTTTCTGTTTTTTTTAAACAGCAGTTTAAGGTCATGGCACACGTATTTCCAAATTCAACAAAATAAAGCAGTAATTCATCACCTTTTTCATCTTCTCTCACCACTTTTATGGCTCCTTCAATAATTAAAGGAATGTATTTAATGTCCTCTCCTATGTCAATTAGAATGTCTCCTTTTTCAACTTTTTTAATGAAGCCAACACGTTCAATTTCTGCAAGTAATTTTGGTTCAAAAAATAAATGAATAGGTTTTAGTTCAACTGCGTTCATTTTTAAAAATTAGGTTTTGCTTCACGCATTTTCCTTGGAATTACATATCAAAGTAAGTGTAAACAGATTAAAATTTAACACAAGAGGGCTTATAAATTTGATAGTTACAAAAAAACTTACCTACTTTTGTTGCCAAATAATCATAGAATGGCTAAAAATTTAGTAATTGTAGAATCTCCGGCAAAAGCAAAAACTATTGAGAAATTTTTAGGAAAAAATTTCAAAGTAGCGTCAAGTTTTGGACACATTGCAGACCTTCCTTCAAAAGAGTTAGGTGTGAGCGTTGACGATGACTTCAAGCCTAAATACGTTGTAAGTAGTGACAAGAAAAAACTAGTGAGTGAGTTAAAGAGTTTGGCAAAAAAGGCTGATACTGTTTGGCTAGCAAGTGATGAGGATAGAGAAGGAGAAGCTATTGCTTGGCATTTAGCAAACACGTTGGATTTAAATGAATCCAATTCCAAAAGAATTGTTTTTTCTGAGATTACTAAGAATGCTATTCTCAAAGCAATTGATTCTCCACGAACGATTGATTATAATTTAGTAAACGCACAACAAGCTCGAAGAGTTTTAGATCGACTAGTAGGGTATGAATTATCTCCAGTCTTATGGAGAAAAGTAAAAGGCGGGCTTTCCGCTGGAAGGGTTCAGTCTGTTGCTGTTAGAGTTATTGTTGAGCGAGAACGTGAAATAAGAAATTTTTCTCCTGCACAAAGTTTTAAAACACAAGCCTTTTTTTTATCAGCCTCTGAAAAAGTAATTCCAGCTCAATTAGCTAAAGCTTTTAAAAATAATAAAGAAGCAGATCAATTTTTAAATAAAAATGTAAACGCAGCTTTTAAGGTAATTGATGTTAGTAAAAAGCCTGCATCAAAGAGTCCTTCAGCTCCTTTTACAACCTCTACATTACAGCAAGAAGCCTCCCGTAAATTATACTTTTCAGTAAGTAAAACAATGACCTTAGCTCAACGGCTTTATGAAGCAGGTCATATTACTTACATGAGAACAGACAGCGTAAACCTTTCAAAGGATGCACAAAAAAACATTGCTACTCAAATTAATTCTGTGTACGGAAAAAAATATCTTCAGCCAAGAAGCTATAAAACAAAAAATAAAGGAGCACAGGAAGCGCACGAGGCAATACGACCTTCTGATTTCTCAAAAACACAGTTAAATATTGATCATGATCAAGCACGTTTATATGAATTGATTTGGAAAAGAACTGTTGCTTCTCAAATGAGTGAAGCCCAACTAGAGAGAACGCAGGTATCTATTGAAGCCAATACACATCAAGAAAAATTTACAGGAAAAGGAGAAGTTATTACTTTTGATGGGTTTTTAAAGTTATACTTAGAAGGCCTAGATGATTATGATGATGATGAAATTAACGGAATGCTTCCTAAAGTTAATGTTGGCGAAGTTCTTGGATTAAAAAAAATGACCTCTACAGAGCGTTTTACGCGTCCTCCATATCGATATTCTGAAGCGTCATTGGTCAAAAAAATGGAAGAATTAGGGATCGGTAGACCCTCAACTTATGCTCCTACTATATCAACTATTCAAAACAGAAAATATGTAGAAAAAGGAGCCTATGAAGGGCTTTCACGTAATTATGAGCAATTCACTTTACAAGAAAACACCATTAAAAAAGTAGTATTTACTGAAATGGTTGGTGCAGATAAAGGAAAATTAGTTCCTACTGATATAGGGATGATTGTAAACGATTTTTTGGTAGAGAATTTTAAAGATATTTTAGATTTTAACTTTACCGCTCAAGTTGAACAAAATTTTGATAACATCGCCAACGGAACTAAGGACTGGACAGAAATGTTAAAAGATTTTTATACGCAATTTCATGCCACGGTTGAGTTTGTAAAAGAAAATGCGGAGCGTGAATCTGGTGAGCGTGTGTTAGGAGTTGATCCAAATTCTGGCCGCCCGGTAAAAGTACGATTAGGAAAATTCGGTCCCATAGCTCAAATAGGAGACCCAGAAGAAGAAGAAAAACCCGTATATGCAAGTTTAGGACCGAATCAACAACTAGAAAGCATAACCTTTGATGAGGTGATGAGTCTTTTTGAAATGCCAAAAACACTAGGTGTATTTGAAAACCAAGAAATTGAAGTAAACAACGGCCGCTTTGGACCTTATTTAAAGCATAATGAAATTTTCGTTTCACTTCCTAAAGGAATGCTTCCTTCAGAAGTTGATTTGGAAATAGCCATTTCCTTAATTAAGGAAAAGCAAATGGCAGATGCACCTATTTATGTTTTTAAAGAATTACCTGTGACTAAAGGTGTAGGTCGTTTTGGACCTTTTTTAAAGTGGAGTGGGATGTTCATTAACGTCAATAAAAAATATGATTTTGACAATTTATTAAATGAAGATATCGTCACTTTAATTGAAGAGAAAATTCAAAAAGAAATCGATAAGGTCATTCATGACTGGAGCGATGCAGGTATACGTGTTGAAAAAGCACGTTGGGGGAGACACCACATCATTCGAGGGAAACAAAAAGTTGAAATTGGAAAAGATATTGATGCAACTAAACTTACAATTGAAACTGCAGAAAAATACTTAGGAAAATCCAAGGCGAAAGCAAAACCTAAAGCAAAGAAAAAAGCAATCAAAAAAGCATGAGTATAGAGTCGCTTGTTCCTGTTGAAAACGAAACTTTGGTGAGTATGCCACTCTTGCCAAAACAAATACTGGGTAAAAACATCAGCATCCATAGTGAAAATTCTGGACTTCCCGAACTTAAGGGTTTAAAGGTTGCTTTGATTGGTTTAAATGAATACAGAAATAGTTTTTCCCATAATTCAAGTTATAATGCTAATCAATTCCGGAAGATTTTTTATGAATTATATCCAGGTAATTGGAATTTAAAAATTGCGGATTTAGGAGATTTACCAAATGGAGAAAAGGTTGAGGACACATATTTTGCTTTAAAAGAGATTAGTATTCATTTAAAACAAATGAACATTATTCCTGTTTTTATTGGAGGAAGTCACGATTTAATGTTTCCATTATATGAGGTGTTTCAAAACTTTAATCAACTAGTAAATGTTGTTTCAGTCGATAAATCTTTTGATTTTTCTCAAGAAGATGAATTGATTTCTGGACGTTCTTACATGAGTAAAATTATAATGGAAAAGCCCAACGTTTTAAATAACTATACCAATATAGGTTTTCAAAGTTATTATTGCGCTGTAGAAGAAAAAGATCTTATGGAAAAACTTTACTTTGATGGAATCCGTTTAGGGCAAGTATTAGATGAACCCGCTCTTGCAGAACCAGTTTTTCGTGATGCAGATGTTGTAGGATTTGACATGAAATGTTTGTCTTGGCATGCGATTGCAGATCCTTTAAATGGACAGCCTAATGGGATTGATTCTCGAACCATTTGCTCACTTACTAGGTATGCAGGTATTAGTGATCGTGTTAGTTTCGCTGGTTTTTTTGAAATTCCTTTTACTCCAATGACCGACCAACTTTTGGCACAAATGATATGGTATTTTATTGAAGGAGTTCAGTTTAGGTTTGGAGAATATCCGGTTAACACCAACGATTTTTTAAAATATTCCGTAACACTTTCTGATCAAATAATGGTCTTTTATAAAAGTGATAAAAGCAATCGATGGTGGATGGAATTAACAAATAATTCGCATCTGAATAATAAACCAAAAAGTACAACGTTATTAGCTTGCACAGAAAAAGATTATTTTGATGCCATGCAGGATAAAATTCCTGAAAGATGGTATCATGCAGTTAAAAGAATGTAGTTGATTTTATTTGTATAAATAGTTTTTAGTGTTCAAACCATTCATGATTTGAATAGATTTGGAGTATTTATAGTAAAAAAATAATTAGTTTTATATTGCAGAAAACGCATTGACTAAGTTTTAATTAAAACATTAATGAAAAGATTTTTAATTCTGTTGAGCATCTCTTTAATTATTGTTTCCTGTGGGAACAAGAATAGAGGAGAACTTATTGGTGTCAAGCAAAAGAAATGGTTTGGCGAAAAACCCTATGGTATGACGCTCATTGAAGGTGGAGCTTATATTATGGGTAAAGCTGACGAAGATGTCGCAAATCTTCAAAATGCTCCAGCAAGAACAGTAACTGTCCCATCTTTTTATATGGATGAAACAGAAATCACCAACAGTGAATATAGACAGTTTATTTATTGGGTAAAAGATTCTGTAGCTTTAGCAATGCTTGCCAGAAAAGCAGATGAACTTGAACTAGGAGAAGATAATCAAGATGGTATTGGTGAATTTGCATTTCAAGATGCTGATACTTCAAAGCTAAATGAATACCAAAAATACATGCGTGCAAATTATTATGATTTAAGTGATGATTTGTATGCAGGGCGTCCTTTAAACTGGGATGCAGACTTAAGTTGGAACACAGAAGATTACTCTGATCAAGCATATGCTGAGGTGATGGACTCTTTGTATTTACCACCAGAATTATGGTACAACGGTGAAATGAAATTAGATGTAGAGAAAATAGTTTATGCCTATACTTGGTTTGATGCCGAAGCAGCTTCAGCAGAATCTAAGAGAACACGTGCTCAATTTATTGACAGGGCACCTTTTATAAAAAAGAAAGAAGTTAAAATTTATCCTGACACCACTGTCTGGATTAAAGATTTTACGTATTCTTACAATGAACCAATGCATAACGATTATTTTTCGCATCCAGCCTATCAAGATTACCCTGTTGTTGGTATATCTTGGGGACAAGCTGTTGCATTTTGTAATTGGAGAACAAATTTTAAAAATGGCTACCAAAGAGATAAGGGCAAACCACAAGTAAGTCGATTTAGGCTACCCAACGAAGCTGAATGGGAATATGCAGCAAGAGGAGGAATACCCTCTGGAACCTATCCCTGGGGCTCTCCTTATTTACTGAATGATAGAGCCTGCTTCTTGGCTAACTTTAAGCCACTTCGTGGAGATTACGCTTCAGATCAAGCCGTATACACAGTAGAAGCAAAATCATATTTGCCCAATGATTATAATCTTTATAATATGGCTGGGAATGTAGCAGAATGGACTAACTCATCCTATGATTCAGGATCTTATGAATATGTCGCTTCTCTAAATCCTAACATGTCCTTTAGTGATGAACAACGTAAAGTGGTTCGTGGAGGTTCTTGGAAAGATGTTGCATATTTTTTAAGGGTAAGCTCAAGAGACTACGAATATTCAGATACTTCTAGAAGTTATATTGGTTTTCGAACAATACAAGATTATCTTGGGGTACAAAAAGTTCAGATCAAATAATTTCTGGACTAAACAATTCTTGTTATATTTATAAAAAAATTAAAAATAAAAAAATGGAAGCTAAAATTCTTAATAAACGACTTAGAGGTAAAGTTGCAATGCACATGTTATTTGGTCTTGGAGGGGCCGTAGTAATTATTGGAGCTCTTTTCAAAATTCTTCACTTAGAAATAGGACCCATTACAGGTGGGCTTGTATTAGGACTTGGTTTAGGAACTGAAGCCTTAATTTTTACCGTAGCAGCCCTAAATACAGGTGAAATTAAAGAAGAGCATGCAGAATACGTAAAAAAAGTAAATGGAGGTCCAAAAAAAGCTTCTTCTGGAGGCGGTGAGGAAGGATTATCTTCTAAAATTGATGCTTTAATGCAAGAAGCAAAACTTGATGTGAGTTTAATGAATTCATTAGCAAGTAGTATTAAAGGACTAGAAACATCTGCAAAAGCACTTTCTCCAGCTTCTGAAGCAGTAGCATCATCACAAACATATTCTCAAGAATTATCCAAAGCTTCATCACAATTAGAACAGCTCACCTCTGGTTATCAAAAACAAATCGATAATGCAAAAGGTAATGCTGACTTTAATGATAAAGTGAATCAGAACGCAGAAAAACTGAGGATTCAAATGGAAAGCTTATCTAAAAACCTAGCCGAATTAAACAACGTGTATGGTGGAATGTTAAGTGCAATGAATAAAAAATAGAACATGGCAGGAGCTAAAGAAACACCCAGGCAGAAACTTATCAGTCTGATGTACCTAGTATTTATAACAATGCTTGCATTAAATGTAAGTAAAGAAGTACTGGATGGGTTTGGTCAAATGTTTGAAAAAATTGCTGACGCAAATGAACGCGTTTCAGAGAGTAACAACTTGCTTTATGAAAATATAGAGGTAAACTCTACTGAAAAAGGTGGTAAATGGGTTGGTCACAACCGTACTGCTAAAGAAATTAAAATAGAATCAGACGCTTTCTTTAATAAAATTGCAGAAATTAAAAATAAGATTACTGAAAAGCAGAAACTTAAAGATCCAGAACTTAAGAAGTTTTCTGAAATGGACAAAGGTGAGGCTCTAGATGTAATTTGGTTCAAAGAAGGATCCGCTAAGGCTTCAGGTGAATTTCTTACTATGGTTGAGGATTATAGAGGACATGTTATTAGAGTATTTGGAAGTCAGTACCCTTCCTCTATTGATATGGTGGAAGCCAGATTTTTTATTGGTGATATGAAGCGTAATGTAAAAAACAAAGACAATGTCGATGAGCCATGGTTAGAAGCTAATTTTAAAGGTTTCCCTTTAATTTCGTCCCTTGCTAAGTTAACAATGATGCAAAATGATATTCGCCAAACTGAAAGTGATGTTCTATCGACCCTAATGGGGAAAGAGTTGAAAATGTCATCAACAGTTAACGAAACTAATTATACTAGTCTTCTTATCACTGAAAAAGGAGCTTATTATCAAGGAGAGACTTTTGATGGGAGCGTTATTTTAGGAAGAAAAGGTGGAGCTCAAAACCCAAATTCTGTAGATCTAAAAATAGATGGTCGATCCCTCAAAGAATCAGACTATGACTTAATTCCAGGTGGAATAAAACTTAAAGTAAGTGCCGGTTCCCCTGGCGATCACACTATTGAGGGTAGTTTAGTCTTTTTAAGTGAGGGAAATGAATCTAAAATATCGGTAAACCAAACGTATTCAGTAATTTCTAAACCAAATTCAGCAGTAATTTCAGCTGATAAAATGAATGTGGTGTATCGAGGAGTTCAAAACCCAATTACAATCTCAATACCAGGAATTCAAGACAGTAAAGTTAAGGCTTCTGCTAGTGGACTTAAGCGAGTAAAAGGGAGTAAATACAACCTTTTCCCTGGAAAAGGAAAAGATGTTAAGATTAATGTTACAGGAACCTTACCTGATGGAAAAAAAGTTTCATCTGTTTCTACCTTTAGGATTAAAGATATTCCAAAGCCTTCTGGTTATTTTAGAGGTCAATCAGGTTCATTTACTTTACCTAAGTCAAGTTTAGAGCGGGGAAATGTTGACGCTATGCTCGATGATTTTGATTTTGATTTACCACTTAAAGTAGTATCGTTTAGGTTTAGAGCTCCTGGACAAGCCAGTCTTGTGATTACGGGAAATAAACTTGATAGCAAGGCAATTACAATGCTTAAAAGAATTAAAAATGGTCAAGATGTAATTATCTCTGACATTAAAGTAATAATTCCAACAAATCCGAGTTATAAATTAAAGCAAACAACGCCGATATCTATCACTATTAATTAATTATTTTACGCATGAATAAATTAGCATTTATTGTTTCATTATTTGGTTTTTTGGGAACTCAATTCTCTCATGCCCAAGCTAATTTGCTAAATGCCAAAGTTCCTCAGGAAATTGGAATTAAAAACGAACAACAGGTTGTGGCTGATAATACTGATCCAATTGAATATGGTTTTGTAGATGATCGCGATGTTTTATGGTCTAAAACTGTTTGGGAAGTAATTAATTTAGATGAACGCATCAATTTCCCTTATTACTATCCAAAAACTAATGACGGTTATCTTTCTTCTAATAGACAATCTTTATTTCGTGTTTTGATGGATAATATTAGATCTGGAGATATTACAGAAATTTATTCTGATGATTATTTCACTGATAAATTGACAATTGATGATTTGAAATCAAAAATGGAAAATATAGTGCTTTCTGTTGGAGGAATAGAAAAATCTAATCAGGGAATTGAACCTACTGCGGATGATTATGATAGTTATATAATAGAATCTGACAAAGTTATTCGATATCGTATTAAAGGAACTTGGTATGTAAACAAGCGTTTAGGTGAATTAAAATACAGATTACTTGGTATCGCCCCTGTGGCACCAGACGTTTCTACATTAGATGATGGCCCTGAGGCTATGGCCGATGCACTTGTGCCTTTGTTTTGGGTATGGTTTCCAGACGCACGTAAGGCTTTAAATAAGAGTAAAGTATTCAATTCAAGAAACTCTTCACAACCGATTAGTTTTGATAATATGCTAAATTCTAGACGTTTTAATTCTACTATTTATAAAGAAGAAAATGTTTATGAAGATAGACAGGTACAGGACTATATTTTTGAAGATGCCCTTCGTCAATTACTGGAATCTAATCGAATAAAATCAGTAATTAGAGACTTTGAACAAGACCTTTGGAATAATTAATATTCCTTAAATAAATGAAACAAGCGCTATGGGAAACTATAGCGTTTTTTTTATGGAATTTTTACAGTAAATGAAACATTCTATTATCGTAGGTTTGGGATTAGCAGGTTTTCATTATGCCCGGAAATTAAAGAAAAACAAAAAAGATTTTCTGATAATTGACCAGGGGGATAAAGCCGCTAGTAGAAATGCCGCAGGCGTTTGTAATCCAACAGTTTTAAAACGTTACACCATGGCTTGGGAAGGGTCTCAGTTCTTTGATTATGCAATTTCTTCCTATAAAGAGTATGAAGCTGAAACTAAACAACAGTTTTTTCATTCCCTTCCTATTCACCGTTATTTTTTTTCTCCTTCAGAACAAAACCAGTGGTCTGTTGCCGCACAATCAAGCACATTAAGTCGTTTTTTAGACCCTAATTTTCGCTCTGAGTCAAGTATTGGCTTGAAGGATCAGAACGGATATGGCACGGTTAAAGAAGTAGGCCGTTTAGCCATCAACGAACTTCTTGATGTTTTTATAGATTCGCTTCTTCCTTCTGAACTTCTTGAGCAGGTGTTTGATCCATCTGAACTTGAAATTTTTTCAAATAAAGTAGTTTACAAGGGGATAGAAGCCAGCCAAATTGTTTTTTGCGAGGGGTATGGACTAAAGACTAATCAATGGTTTAATTATTTGCCTTTAGTAGGATCTAAAGGAGAATACCTTAAAATTAAGGCACCATTATTATCGCGTAAAAACATTATTAAAGGAAGTGTATTTATTACTCCTATTAAGGAAAATGAATTTTGGGTTGGCGCTACCTTTGCCCCCCATGATAAAACAACCCTACCCACAGAAAACGCAAAACAGTGGCTCCTTTCTAAATTAGAAGCACTCATAGAGGTGCCTTTTCAAGTGATTGACCATGGAGCTCAAATTAGACCAACAGTTATTGACCGCCGTCCTTTACTTGGAAATCATCCCACCCACAAAAATCTAAATGTTTTTAACGGTTTGGGGACACGGGGGGTAATGATGGCTCCTTTGCTTTCGGAGTGGTTGTATGATTTTATAGAATTAAAAAAACAATTACCCGAAGCGGTAGCTATTAACCGTTTTGAATCTTATTTTAGCAATCCAAAAAAACAGCATGTTTAACGCGCACAATATTACCGTTAGTTTTGGGGGAGAAACCCTCTTTGATTCTATTTCATTTCGATTAGGAAAAGGAGATCGTGTGGGTTTAATTGGAAAAAATGGGGCTGGAAAATCAACTCTTCTAAAGTTGATGGCCAAAGAAAATAGTCCAACTTCTGGTTCTTTTGCGCTTGAAAAAAATTGTGAAATTGGTTACCTCCCACAGGATTTAGATTTTGAAAATGGAAGAACCGTTTTAGAAGAAGCCTACTTGGCTTTTGAGGAAATCATGAAAGTGGAGAAACGCCAGGAAACGATCCACAGAATAATGGAGGATACTCAAGACTTTGAGAGTCAATCGTATTTAGACATCTTGGATGAATTAAACGAACTCAATACCCGCTATGAAATGATAGGAGGATATCATTATCAGGCACAAACAGAAAAAATACTTTTAGGATTAGGGTTTTCAATGAGCGATTTAAATGCCGCTACTGATACTTTTTCTGGAGGTTGGCGAATGCGTATAGAATTGGCTAAACTTCTTTTAAAAGACAACGATATTCTCTTGTTGGATGAGCCAACCAATCACTTGGACATAGAATCTATTATTTGGTTAGAACAATTTCTTAAAAAATATAAAGGTGCTTTAGTGATGGTTTCTCATGACAGGATGTTTTTAGATCAAGTGACCAATAGAACCATAGAAATTATAAACCAACGCCTTTTTGACTTTAAGAAACCCTATTCACAATATATGGTGCTTCGGAATGAGTTAAGAGCACAACAACAAGCGGCACAAAAAAATCAAGAGAAACAGATAGTGCAAACAGAAAAACTTATTGAACGTTTTAGAGCAAAAGCTTCAAAAGCAAGTATGGCTCAATCGCTCATTAAAAAGCTTGATAAAATTGACCGTATTGAGATTGATCCGGAAGAAAACAGAAAGATGAAATTTGAGTTTGGGATCTCTCATCAGCCAGGGAAAATCATTCTTGAAACAAAGAATATTTCAAAATCCTATGGAGACAAGCAAGTATTAAGTGACGTTGATATTGAAATTGTTAGAGGAGAAAAAATTGCGTTTGTAGGACAAAATGGTCAAGGGAAATCTACATTGGCCAAAATAATTGTAGATGAAATTTCTTACGAAGGAACAGTAAAATTAGGGCATAATGTGCAGCTGGGTTATTTTGCTCAAAATCAATCTACTTATTTAGATGGGAGTAAAACTGTTTTACAATCTGCAGAAGATTCTGCAACCCCAGAAAACCGAACAAAGGTTAGAGACTTATTAGGGTCATTTTTATTTCAAGGTGAAGCTGTAGAGAAAAAAGTATCAATACTTTCAGGAGGAGAACGTAATCGTTTGGCATTGTGTAAATTATTACTACAACCTTTTAATGTGCTTATTATGGATGAGCCAACAAATCACCTAGATATTGCCTCTAAAAATGTGCTGAAAGAAGCACTTAAAAATTTCAAGGGAACCCTTATTTTGGTTTCTCACGACCGTGATTTTGTTCAGGGACTATGTGAAAAAGTAATTTCATTTAAAGAACGAGAGGTGAAACCTTTTTTAGGCGATATCAATGCTTATTTAGAATTTCAAAAATTATCATCTCTTAAAGAGTTAGAAAAAAAAACTCCTAAGGCACGTACTGAAAAAAAAGAAAGTGATCCTTCTACTTATGAAAAGCAAAAAGAAACACGGGCGCTCCAGCAGAAACTAGAAAAAACAGAAAAGCGTATTGCCCGTTTTGAAAAACAAATTAAAGAAATTGATTTTGATCTGGAGGTAGATTATGATAAGACAATAGCACAGCCTAATTTTTTTGATGATTACCAAGCCAAAAAAAAAGAATTAGAAAATTTGATGGAGTCCTGGGAATCATTACAAACGAAATTAGAATAATTTTAAAGGGTATGGAAGAACACTTTTTTGACTGCCCAAAATGTTGGGAAACTATTTCCATGCTTTTTGATCCTAGTATAAACCACAACCAATATTATGAAGACTGTGAAGTTTGTTGCCAGCCTTTAGAAATCACTTACCAAAGGGATGCCGAGGGCTCTGTTTTTATTGAAGCCCTTTAACATACGTTTTAAGCTTCTACAGCACTCCCAACGGCTTGCAAATAACGTTCTGCATCAAGAGCAGCCATGCAGCCTGTCCCAGCAGCGGTAACAGCTTGACGGTATTCTTTATCCTGAACATCTCCAGAAGCAAATACTCCAGGTAAATTAGTTTCTGTAGTTTTCCCTTTTGTTATAAGATATCCTGCATCGTCCATATCAAGTTGTCCTTTAAAAATATCAGTATTAGGTTTATGGCCAATTGCAATGAATAAGCCAGTAATCGGAATTTCTTTTGTAGATCCAGTGGCATTATTTTTCATGCGCAATCCTTCTACTACTTCTTCTCCAAGCACTTCATCTATTTCCGTATTGTATAGCAAATCAATGTTGGATGTATTTGTAACTCGATGTTGCATCGCTTTTGAAGCTCTCATTTGTTCTTTTCTAACCAACATGGTTACTTTAGAACATATTTTTGCTAGATATGTAGCTTCTTCTGCTGCTGTATCTCCTCCCCCTACAATAGCAACTTCTTGTCCTTTGTAGAAAAAACCATCACAAACAGCACAGGCAGAAACCCCTCCACCTCTTAAGCGTTGTTCGCTAGGAAGCCCTAAATATTTTGCAGTTGCACCGGTACTAATAATAATTGTTTGAGCCTGAATTTCTGTTCCATCTTCAGTAAAAGCTTTATGCATTCCACCTGCTGTGGTGGCAAACTCAACCTTGTTAATAAAGCCAATTCTAACTTCAGTTCCAAAGCGTTCTGCTTGACTTTGTAGCTGAACCATCATGGTAGGACCATCAATTCCATCTGGATATCCAGGGAAGTTATCTACTTCTGTGGTGGTGGTTAGTTGTCCTCCTGGCTCCATCCCTGTATAAAGAACAGGTTTTAAATCAGCACGTGCCGCATAGATAGCAGCAGTGTAACCCGCTGGTCCACTTCCAATAATTAAGGTCTTAAGTATTTCCATTATAAATTCAATATTTTGATCAAATGTAAAGGATATAATTTAGTCGTATATTCGTTTTCAGTCAGATTTTTTAATAAACTTATCAATGATTTCTTTTTTAAAACGAGTACTCCCTGTATTTCTTTTATTTATTGCTTGTAAGGTTGAAAATCATATAACAGCAGAAGAAATTATTAAAAAATCAATAGAAATCTCCGGATTTAATGATGATGGAATTACACTTGAGTTTGACTTTAGAGAGTACCATTACGAGCTTGATCGAAAGGGTTTTTATTATTCTTATGCAAGAACGAAACGTAAAGATGGAAAAGAAGTACGAGATGTAATGTCATCAAATAAAGGTTTAAAACGATTTATTGATAACGTTCCTAAAGAACTATCCGATAGTCTAGCTGAGGTGTATTCGAGTTCCCTTAATTCGGTTATGTATTTTTTTCAACTCCCAAAACCCCTTCAAGATGATGCAGTACGCTATGAACTAATGGATGAAATTAAAATTGAAGAAGAGACCTATTGGACCTTAAAAATTTATTTTGAAGAAGTAGGAGGGGGCGAAGATTATCAAGATGAATATAGGTATTGGATTAATCAAGATAGCTATCAAATTGATTACTTAGCATATAATTATCTTACTGACGGTGGCGGAACTCGTTTTCGAAAAGCAATAAACAAGAGACGTATAAAAGGTATTTTATTTCAAGATTATCAGAATTTTAAACCTTCAAAAAAGTTTGAATCGCTCGATACACTTCCTAAACTATATCAAAAAGGTATTATCTCACAAATTTCATTAATTGAAAATAAAAACATAACCGTTCAATAGCGCTTAGACTTCTTTAGTGTCAAAAACACCTTCTTTTATTATCCAACTTCTACAGCCTTTAAATGTTTCAAATGTATGGTCTTCAGGGACTAA
>JBKEHX010000007.1:0-26226 GCA_046711205.1 Flavobacteriaceae bacterium | reverse complement strand
TAATCAGAATAAGAACCTTCAAAAAAATACACTTGTGAATCTCCCTCAAAAGCAAGAATATGAGTGCAAATACGATCTAAGAACCACCGATCGTGAGAAATAACCACAGCACAGCCAGCAAAATTTTCTAGGCCTTCCTCTAAAGCACGTAAGGTGTTTACATCCAAATCATTTGTTGGCTCATCTAATAGAAGAACATTTCCCTCTTCTTTCAAGGTCATTGCCAAGTGCAATCGGTTTCGCTCTCCTCCAGAAAGAGCTGATACTTTCTTATTTTGCTCACTTCCACTAAAATTAAAACGACTTAAAAAAGCACGGGAATTAATTTGTCTTCCACCAAGCATAATCAATTCTTGTTCATTACTGAAATTTTGCCAAATGGTTTTATCAGCATTTATATTAGAATGCGATTGATCTACATAAGCCAACTTAACTGTTTCACCGACATAAAAGCTGCCTGCGTCTACGGTCTGCTCTCCCATTATCATTCTAAAAACAGTTGACTTTCCGGCTCCGTTAGGACCAATAACACCTACAATACCAGCTTGAGGTAAGGTGAAATTTAAGTCATCATATAATAACTTATCTCCAAAAGATTTTGCCACATTAGAAGCTTCGATAACATTTGTTCCTAAACGAGGACCATTTGGAATGAAAATTTCTAACTTTTCATCTACCTTTTTCTGATCCTGACTCATAAGTTTATCATAATTAGATAAACGTGCTTTTTGTTTCGATTGTCTTCCTTTAGTTGCCATTCGCACCCATTCTAATTCGCGTTCTAATGTCTTTTGATGCTTAGAGGCTTGTTTCTGCTCTTGCGCTAGGCGTTTTGATTTTTGATCCAACCATGAGGTGTAATTTCCTTTCCATGGAATTCCTTCCCCACGATCTAACTCTAAAATCCAACCTGCAACATTATCTAAAAAATAACGGTCATGCGTTACTGCAATTACAGTTCCTTGATATTGTGCTAGGTGATGTTCTAACCAATGTACAGATTCAGCATCTAAATGGTTAGTGGGTTCATCTAACAATAAAATATCTGGCTTCTTTAATAACAATCTACACAATGCAACACGTCTTCGTTCTCCGCCAGATAAAACTGCTATTTTTTGATCACTAGGTGGTGTCCTAAGTGCATCCATTGCAATTTCTAATTGAGTGTCTAATTCCCATGCATTAGCGGCATCAATTTCATTTTGTAAAATTGCCTGACGATCCATAAGTTTCTGCATCTTATCAGCATTTTCATAAACTTCTGGCAATCCAAACTGATCGTTAATACTATTGTATTCATCAAGAATAGCTACTGTTTCAGCAGCCCCTTCTTTCACAACTTCAAGAACCGTTTTGTCTTCATCCATTTGAGGCTCTTGCTCCAAGAAACCAACGGAGTAGTCTTGTGAAAAAACAACATCACCTTGGAAATTTTTATCTAAGCCAGCTATAATTTTCAAAAGCGTTGACTTTCCAGAACCGTTAAGCCCTAGAATACCAATCTTAGCACCGTAAAAAAAGCTCAGGTATATGTTTTTTAAAACAGGTTGATTTGCACTAGCATAGGTCTTAGAGACCCCCGTCATTGAAAAAATTACTTTATTATCGTCTGACATAATTAAATTCTACCTTTTAAAGCATTAAACGCCCATGCTAAAGCATAAAACCCAACCCCCGCTATGGAAAATCCAATGGCGTATTCGGGATATTTTAAAACTCCAATTAAGATAAGTGCACTACCCAGTAGGGACATTACTAATGCAATATATCTCATTATTTTATTTTTGTTCAAACTCATGTTGTCTTTTATAAAAAAACAAATATCGAACAAAAATTTAAAATGCTACCTTTAGATTTTAGTACTTTCGTAACTCCTAGAGTTAAAAAATGAATTTGGAAAAAGAAATTAATAAAGATGCTTTGAAAATGGCTTGGGCTAATCTTCAAGAACGCATCCGTAAAATAAAACAAGGAGGGGGTAAATCTCGGCTTCAAAAACTTACGAAACAAGGAAAACTTTCTGCCCGAGAGCGTATCAATAAATTAGTAGATAATCCTCACGATCTGTATGAAGTTGGAATTTTAGCTGCTGAAAAAATGTACGATGAACATGGAGGATGTCCTTCAGCAGGAGTGGTTGTAGTTATTGGTCATGTTTCAAAAAAACGGTGTGTCATCGTTGCAAATGATTCCACAGTAAAAGCAGGAGCATGGTTTCCTATGACCGCGAAAAAAAATTTACGTGCTCAGGAAATTGCCATGGAAAATAAAATCCCAATCATCTACTTAGTCGATAGTGCAGGAATTTACCTCCCATTACAAGATCAGATTTTTGCAGACAAAGATGACTTTGGTCGTATTTTCAGAAATAATGCCAAAATGAGCAGTATGGGAATTATTCAAATTGCTGCAATTATGGGAAGTTGCGTTGCTGGTGGTGCTTACCTACCTATTATGTCGGATGAAGCTATTATCGTTGAAAAAACAGGTAGTATTTTTTTAGCAGGAAGCTATTTGGTGAAAGCCGCTATAGGCGAAGAGGTTGATAATGAATTTCTTGGGGGAGCAGATACCCATAGTGGAATTAGTGGGGTGACTGATTATAAAGTTAAAAATGATCAGGCTGCTTTAAATAAAATTAGAAGTCTTATTGAAAAAATGGGGAGCAAACCCTTAGCTGGCTTTCAACGAACTCAAATAAAACCACCCAAGCTAGACACCGAATTAGTTTATGGAATCCTTCCAAAGTCAAGGTCACAAACCTATGACACCTACTCGTTGCTAGATCACATAGTAGATGAAGACTCTATGGATGAGTATAAAAAAGAATATGGACAAACCCTAATTACTAGCTATGCAAAAATAGAAGGTTGGTCTATTGGTATTATCGCCAATCAACGCAAGATAGTAAAAAGTAAAACCGGTGAAATGCAATTTGGAGGGGTTATATATGGTGATGCTGCAGATAAAGCCACTCGTTTTATAGCCAATTGTAATCAACGGAATATTCCGCTGCTTTTCCTTCAAGATGTAACAGGATTTATGGTAGGAAGTAAAGCTGAGCATGGTGGCATTATAAAAGACGGTGCTAAAATGGTAAATGCAGTAGCAAATTCAGTAGTGCCTAAGTTTACTATTATTATTGGAAATTCTTTTGGAGCTGGAAATTATGCAATGTGTGGAAAAGCTTATGACCCAAGGTTTATGTTGGCTTGGCCAACTGCAAAGCTTGCTGTTATGGGAGGGTCACAAGCTGCAAATGTTTTATTACAGATAGAAAAAGCAGCCGCAAAAAAATCTGGAACACCATTTGATGCAAAAAAAGAAAAAGAACTTAAAGAGTCCATTCAATCTAATTATGATGAAAAAACAGAAATCTTACACGCTGCTTCGCAGCTATGGGTAGATGCTGTAATTAAACCTGAAGATACTAGGTCATGGATTAGTATGGGAATAGACATTGCCAATCAAGCTCCATCAGAAGAAAAGTTTAATATGGGCCTCTTACAAGTCTAAAATAAGGGTAGGTTGTAATGCTAGTGTTTTTGCCCTTTTAATTTTTCCACTATGAGTGTATTCAAAGTCATTATAAAAAACAATTGCCTTTGGCATTTCATAAGGTGACAAACTTTTACAATTTTTCACTTGATCTTTAAGTAACTCTTTATCAAATTCATTTTTTTCAGCAATGGCAAGAATTACTTTTTGCCCTAAAACTGAATCTGACAAACTACCAATAAAATAATGTTGTGAAAGAACTTCGGATAGCTTACGTTCAATTTGCTCTGGATGTAACTTGATGCCTCCAGAATTGATAACGTTATCAACACGACCAATTAACTTAAATCGGTTTTTATCTAGTAATTCCACCTGATCATTTGTTACTAGATTTTCAATATTTAAAAGAGGGACTTTTACAACTAAACATTTTCGTGCATCTTGGGTTACAGAAACATGAGAAAGACAAGTGAATTCAGAAGGGGGATCTTCCATAGACCGAACGGCAATATGAGATAACGTTTCGGTCATTCCATAAGTCTCAAAAGCATTTATAGATCGCTTACGAAATTCATTTTGCAATGCAACAGAAACATAAGCACCTCCAACAATTAAGGTGTTAACCTGATTTAAATATGCTAAAGAATGAAAGGCTTGCATAGGTGTCATAGCAACAAAATCATAAACGGTGTCATTTTTATAGAAAGGGTTCTTAGAAGGAGAAACTAAGTCAAGGGAAAGCCCTAAAATAATGGCACGTATCAGCATCATTCTTCCGGCAATAAAATTTGCTGGAAGACAATTTAATGCTTTATCACCCACTGATATGTTAAAGAAATTTCCAGTGGCAATTGCACTATTCACAAGCGCTTGTTTTTTAAAAAACATTTGCTTTGGCTGCGTTGTTGTTCCAGAGGTCTCCATATAAATGTTTTCTGATTTATCCAGCCAGTCAATCAAAAAATCACCCATATAGCGCTCAAACTTATCTCCTTCTTTAATAAAACTATAAGCCACTTGTTTTAAACCCAGTTGATCATAATAATAGCCATTTAATAAAAAACGGTTATGTATTATAGAATAGTGTGGTGTTTGCATATTATAACCGTGCAGTTAATTTCATTTTCCAGTGGCTCCAACCGTATTTTTTGCTCATTATTAAAAGAAAAAGAGGGTAAAAAATAACTAAAGAAAGAATTAACTCAGCACCTAATGAGGGTTCAGATATGTCAATAAGTATAGACTCTGTCTGAAAAGCGGTCCATGAAGAAGTAACTAATAGGGCTGTAATTAAATTATTTGCAGCATGAAATCCCAGGGCAAGCTCAATGCCTTCATCCATTAACGTTAGAATTCCCAAAAAGAGACCCGTTCCTATGTAATAAAACATGATTCCGTAGCCTAATTTTTCTACTTCTGGATTAAACATGTGAAGACTTCCGAAAATAAGTGAAGTCATTAATAGTGGCGCCCATCTATTTTTAAACATTCCTCCAAAACCCTGCATTAAATATCCCCTAAAGACAAATTCTTCTAGACTCGTTTGAATGGGCATCATTAGAACCGAAATAATAAAAAGAATCCCAAAGGCTTTTGCATTAAAATTCCATTCATAAGATTCTGGTGATAAAAAATAGTCGCCTACAATTAATACAAAACTAAAAATACCCCAGAGTAAAAAAGCATAGATCAACCTACTCCAGTCAATCCTAGCTCGGCTAGTAGCAATTGTTCGTAGGGTTATTTCATGTAATTTAACCACTACAAGCCATAAGCCTAAAAATCCTATTACAAAAGGGGTAAGCAATAGAAATAACTGAAGATTTTTATCTAAGTCTCTTATTAGCGCCATTGGATCAGCACCAGAAGTCATGGGATCCGCTTCCATAATAAAATATGTAAGAGGCGCTTGTCCAATAAAACTAAAAATGATTATAACAAAAGAACCCAACAAGTACTTCCAGAATGGATTCTTAGTAAAATCAACTTGATTAAAAAACATGATGTATTATATTTCTTCCCAAGATATTAAATTATCTATCCACAAGCAACCCTTTTTAATGACTAAGGGAGCTTCAATATTATTGGTAAAAAGAGATCCCGTCCCTAAACCCTGAGGAAGGGAAACATTTTTAGTGAAGGTCCATTGTGCAATGGCATTTAAGCCAACATTACTTTCTAGAGCACTTGTAATCCACCAATCAATACCTTTATCATTTGCAAGGCTTAGCCATTGTTCTGTTACAGAAAAACCACCCAATAAACTGGGTTTAAGAATAAGATATTGTGGACAAATTTGATCAAGTATTTGAATTTGTAATTCTTTTGAAAATACTCCAATCAACTCCTCATCTAATGCAATAGGAATAGATGTGTTCTTACACAAGTCAGCCATGTCCGCCCATTGCTTTGTTGCAATTGGTTGTTCAATAGAATGCAACTTATATATACTTAGTTGTTTTAGTTTAGAAAGGGCTTCGCGTTTAGAAAAAGCACCGTTAGCATCTACCCTAATTGAAATGGTTTGTGCATCATAACGCGCACGCAACTGACCTATTAATTTTAATTCTTCTTCGAAATTAAGGGCACCAATCTTTATTTTTATACAATCAAACCCCCTCGATAATAGGGTGTCAATTTGCTGCTTCATAAAATCATACGAACCCATCCAGACCAACCCATTAATTGGAATTGATGCAGAACCATTAGTGAAATATGAAGGGAAAAGTTCATAGGGATTGCTTCCTTTTAAAGATAAAAGAGCCATTTCATAACCCATTTTAATTGCCGGCCATGGGGTTAAATCCAAAAGATTTTCCCCTTTGGTTATTTGATCACAAAGCATAGATAAGGTGTTTTCAAAATCAGGATGATCATCATAACTTAAGCCTTTTAGAATGTTACATTCGCCTATACCTATTTTACCGCCCTTTGAAAGAATCAAAAACCAGCTAACTTTTTTTGTTAAAACACCCCGTGAAGTCCTGATGGGAGTCTTAAATTTGAAAGTATTCTTTTTAAAATCTGCCTGCATCATCCAAGATAAAAAGTAAGGAATACAAGAAGTGACAAAAGAAAAGTAGACAGTGCTAATTTTTTAAGTTCAGGATCAAAACCTTTTGGTTCATGATTTTTAATGATCGAAATAAAATGAACTAAAAGGGGAATAATAGCTATAAAAGGAATCCAAAAAAATGTAATGGATACTGATGTGAAAACATACACAAGAATTGAAACTGCGAGTATTAAAAGAAATAAGTGATACCTTTTAGCATTAGCAGCGCCCAAAATAACGACCAGGGTATTCTTACCCACTGCAGCATCATTAACTTGATCACGCATGTTGTTTAGATTTAACACACCTACAGATAAAAAACCAACCACAATTGCTAGGAGAAAAGCTGGAACAGAAAAAGTTTTGAGTTGAACAAAATATGCGCCTAAAACACTAACTACTCCAAAAAAAAGAAATACAAAAAGGTCACCAAAACCATAATATCCATAGGCCTTATCTCCAACTGTATAGGAAATAGCAGCCCAAACACTAACAAAACTTATGCAAAGAAACACTGAGGCATATAGCCTTGATTGTAAACCAAACGCTAAAAATATTAAATTAAAGGCAAGGACTAGCGCTATGATTGAAATTATTATAATGCCTTTTTTGAGCGCTTTTCTACTTAAAAGACCTTGCTGTAAAACTCTTGTAGGGCCAACTCTATCTTCGTTATCGGTTCCCTTAATCCCATCACCATAATCATTAGCGAAATTGGAAATAATTTGAAACGAAATGGCGGTAAGCAGCATCAACACAAATAAAATTTCTGAAAAATCAGGATGCTGTAAACACAAGGCGTTGCCTACTAAAATACCTGAAACAGATAACGGAAGGGTTCTTAATCGGGCAGCATTAAGCCAAACTTTAAATTGCTTCATAGAAAGCTTTTATGGGAATTTAGGATATTGCTTAAAGTTGGGGGCACGTTTTTCTAAAAAGGCTTTTTTACCTTCTTGTGCTTCTTCCATCATATAATACATTAATGTTGCATCGCCTGCTAATTGCATCAATCCGTGTTGACCATCTAGTTCTGCATTTAAAGAACGTTTGATCATTCTGAGGGCTAGAGGACTTCGTTGCTGCATAATACCACACCATTCCATTACAGTGTTTTCTAATTCATTAAGAGGTACTACTTTATTAACCATGCCCATATCCATTGCTTCTTGTGCGGAATATTGCTGGCATAAAAACCAAATCTCACGCGCCTTCTTTTGCCCTACGTGACGTGCTAAATAAGAAGATCCAAAGCCGCCATCAAAACTACCCACTTTAGGTCCTGTTTGTCCAAAAAGTGCATTTTCACTTGCAATGGTTAGATCACATACAACATGCAAAACATGGCCACCGCCAATAGCATAACCATTTACCATAGCAATTACCGGTTTAGGAAGTTCTCTAATTCGTTTATGCAGATCCAACACATTTAAGCGCGGAACTCCGTCTTCTCCAACATAACCGCCTAGACCTTTTACATTTTGATCTCCTCCACTGCAAAAAGCTTTATCACCCATACCTGTAAAAACAACAATATCAATATCATTATTTTCTCGACACACTTCCATAGCCTCAAGCATTTGGTTGTTTGTTTCTGGACGAAATGCATTGTACACATCAGGTCTATTAATTGTGATTTTAGCTACACCATCACATAATTCAAAAAGAATGTCGCTAAATGTTGCTAATGATTTCCATGTTCTCATCTTATCTTTATTTTCTATAAAATTATAGTATTTATGGCCATTGCTTTAAAATAATTAAGCAAGACTATATCATTAAGTTTTCTTGGTGTTTTTATCTCTAAAAGCTGGGAGGTACTGTATGCTTTATAAAACCGAACTAATTTTCTTTTAAGCTGCAATTTTGTTTCTGCTTTTTGGTAAGAAAAACCAAAGACTTTTGCTAGATGTTTAGCATTACGATTGTGAATGGTTTCAAAATATCGATCGTATTTGGGGCTATCCTTCTCCCCTTTTATAATTCTAAAAATACCTCCACCATTATTGTTAATTAATAGTATTTTAAAATTGGAAGGAATATAGTCATTCCATAAACCATTTATATCGTAGAAAAAACTTAAATCTCCAGTAATTAAAACCGTAGGAGTTTTTGCAATTAAAGCTGCTCCAATTGCAGTTGCAGTACTGCCATCAATCCCGCTTGTACCACGGTTACAGAAAAATGTAGTTTTGGTAGGCCATTCCATTAGTTGAGCATAGCGTATAGAGGAACTATTAGAAATTTGAAGTTGAATTCCCTCAGGAAGTGTTTTCGAAATATGATCAAAAACATTTAAATCTGAAAAAGAAATGGAATCCAAATACGTCCGCCCTTTGCTCTTAAAAGTTTCAAATAAGGATAATATTGATTTTTGATAGCTTGTCTCGGCAGTTATTGAAACATCTTTATACAGCTTATCTAAAAATAAAGTAGGGGTAGCTTTTAGATGTTGATCCAACCGATAATAAGTATTGTATGCTTTTTTTTCATCAACATGCCAATGGTATTGTGGTGGATTATTTCGTAAAAAAAATTTTATTTTCTTGGAAACTACCATTCCTCCAAAAGTAAGAACTAATTCAGGCTGAAGTGTCTTACTTAATTCAGCTTCACTAATCTCTAAAGAGGCCATTAGCGTATCAATAGAATAAATTGTTTTTGAATGTTTTATGTTAGAAGTAGTTTCAGTAAAAACAATAACTGAAGGATCTTCACAAAGTAAATCTATCTGTTTTTGTTCTATAGCACCCGGTGACAAAACCCCAATAATAACCCACTTTTTAGGTGTCTTATGCCACTGCTGTTTCATTCGCTGAATAAGCTTATGGTCATCAAAAAAGGCAGAAGCCTCAAGCTTATATTCGGCTAATGGGATTGCTTCAGAAGTCATTTCATAAAGTGGTTCCTCTAAAGGAATATTTAGATGAACAGGTCCTTTTTGATTTAATGCTACGTTTAATACCCTTAAAATTTCTTGTTCATTATGGTGTTGGTTATTCCTCTGAATTTCTTTTATTTCTTGTGGAGTTGCCGAAAAAGAAAGTAACTGTTGCATTGGGTTTTGTAGCAAGGTTTCTGTTGCGTGGCTTACATCTGGCTTCAAGATAGCAGAAGTCTCTATATGTAGATCAAAAACTCCTGTTTGCCTAATGGTTTGTCCATCACCTATATCAATTCTATGTGGCATTCTATCTGCAGATAAAACAACCAAGGGGATGTCGCTATAGAATGCTTCAGCTATAGCTGGATAAAAATTCAATAACGCAGAACCTGAAGTACAAACTAGAGCAACTGGTTGCTTTAGTTGCTGAGCCATTCCAAGGGCAAAAAATGCCGCTGCACGTTCATCTACAATACTATAAGTTTTAAAAGAAGAGTCAGAAACAAAACCATTAGTTAATGGTGCATTTCGAGAGCCTGCACAAATGACTACCCTCTCAATTTTGTTTTGGGCACAGAGTCTGACCACCGTCTGAGCAAGGGGAATAGAAGGGTATTTATTCATTAGTCGAAGTATGCTTCATTCAGTATAAAAGTACGAAAGAGTTGGCACATCAAGAAACTGAAGGTGGGTTTATAAAATTTTAGTGAACGTTTCTGCTTTAAGCTGTGTCTCTAGCCATTCATTCTCAGCAATACTACCTGCGGTAATCCCAGCTCCTAAATATAAAGTAAGCTTTTCTTCCTTCCATTGTGCACAACGAAGGTTTACAAAAAGATGTGTTTTTTCTTTTGAAATAGGGCCTAAAAATCCAGTATAAAACAAACGATCATAGCCCTCTTCCATTTCGATAAACTCCTGGGCTTCTTTTTTAGGAAGGCCTCCAACTGCAGGTGTTGGATGTAAAGTGCTTGTTAGTAAATGGAGTGGTTCTTTTAATCTTGGCATTTTAAAATGTGTACAAAGATGAACCAAATTCCCTGCCCGTTGATTTAAAGGACCCTCTGCTTCTATTTCATCGGAACTGAACATAGTATTTAAATTTCTAAATAGTTCTTCGGTTACTAAAGCTTGTTCATCTCGTTCTTTAGAAGTCCATCGGGGGGTCTTATTCGCTTCATAGAGCTGTGTTCCAGCCAAGGACATTGTTTCAGTAGCATTGACTGTAATGGCAACCAATTGTTCTGGGGTAGCCCCCAACCATGTGCCTACTTTTGGATGATGCCATAAATAAACTAAAGTCTCAGGATACTTATTTTCTAACGCTAAAAAAAGATCAACTGGTTTTTTTTCTGAATGAATTGTCAAAAGTCTAGAAACGACAACTTTCTTGAATATCCCTGACTCAATACGATTTTTTGCACGTTCAACTAATTCAATGAAATTAGTTTTTTCTGAGATTTCTTCAGTTATTTTTATTTCATCTCTTTCTTTTGCCTGAACATATGGTTTTGGAAATATCTCAGAGAAATCAGCAGGAATATAATGCGTTAATTTAGAGTTCAAAAAAGGGCTTATAATAAATCCTGAAACTAATAAATCATGTGTAGAATTAAGGAGATTATCTTTTTGATAGAAGATACACACCTCATCTGAATTGGGCAATCTAAAAGATACAAAAGGATGTTGTTTATTCCAAAATAATCCGAGTTTATCAATTAATGAATTAGAATTCATAAGATCTTTTTCAACATTAAATGAGAAGATTCTAATTAAATAAAAGGGATGAGTTATTAAAAAGAGTATTCATTTTTATTTAATTAAAACTATTAAGTTTTATTTTTTAGGTAAAGTAAGCGTTGTTAATTTACAACTAGAAATTAATTCGCCAGCTTCATTAGTTACTTTGATTTCCCATATTTGAGTGGTTAATCCATTATGAATGGCCTGTGCTCTAGCATAGATAAAACCATCTCTTACACTTTTAAGATGATTACCAGACATTTCAATCCCTCTTGTAATTGTGTTTTTAGACTTGTTAAACATATAAGCAGCAGCACTTCCCACGGTTTCTGCCAAAGCAAATGTTGCCCCTCCATGTAAAATACCATCGGGTTGATGAATTTTGGGTGTTACAGGCATTTTTGCAATTAGATAATCTTCTCCAAAATCAATAAAATCGATTGATAATGTTTGCATCAATGTTTCAGAATTCGATGCATTCATAAGTTTTAGAACTTCTTCTTTTTCCATAGAGTGTAAATTTAGCTAAAATCTAAAAAGGCTCATAAATACTTATGATAAACTTGTGAATTAATTCCTATTCATTAATTTTAAAAAACTCTAAAATAAATTAAAGAGGGAAGTTTTTACACCCCTAGGTTAACCTTCTGCTTTTTTAATGTTACCTCACAAAAATTAATTAAAAAGGTCAATCAACTCACAAAATTTTAATTATTAAGTAAAATGAGGCACTAATTAGAAAAATATTGGGTTTAATTAAGAAATAATTCTAAGGTAAAGTGCTAATAAATACTTATTAGAAAACGATACCTTTGATCGGTTTAATAAAACTCTTAAATGTCAAAAAAGAAAAGAAAAGAAAAATCAAAGCTACACCAGCGAAACAAAAACCGTGGGCGCTATGATCTAAATGCATTAGTTAAAAAAAGTCCTGGATTAAAAGCTTTTGTTAAACCAAATAGGTTCGGGAACGACTCCATTGACTTTGCAAACCCAATGGCTGTTAAGAAATTAAATATGGCTTTACTAAATCATTATTATGGAATTGCTAACTGGGATTTTCCTGATACTAATCTTTGTCCACCTATTCCAGGAAGAGCTGACTATATTCACTACTTAGCAGATTTAATAAGTGAAAATAATTTTGGTCGTTCCCCAGAGGGTTCAAAAATTCAATGTTTAGACATCGGTACTGGGGCTAGTTGTATTTATCCAATTTTAGGAGTAACAGAATACAATTGGAGATTTATTGCTTCTGATGTTGATGTGAAATCAATTGAAATTGCAACCAAGATAATAGCATCAAATCCAACGTTAGAACCCAATATTAAATTCAGACTTCAAAAAGAAGCTGCCTCAATTTTTAATGGGGTCCTTATCCCTTCCGAATTTATTGATTTAACAATTTGTAACCCCCCTTTTTTTGAATCTATAGAGGCTGCACAAAAAGAAAATCAACGCAAGGTTAAAAACCTAAGTGGAAAAATTAATAAAGAAACTTTGCGTAACTTTTCAGGGAACTCAAAAGAACTTATTTATGAAGGAGGGGAACTTAATTTTATTTCTATTATGATAAGAGAAAGTAAAACTTTTAAGGAAAATTGTTATTGGTTCACTACACTAGTGTCTAAGCAATCTAATTTAAATCCTATATATAAGCTACTAGATCAAGAAGGTGCTATTGAGTTCAACACAATTAAAATGGGAACAGGAAATAAATTCTCACGAATTGTAGCATGGACATTTCTTACCAAAGATAAACAAAACGAGTGGAGAGAAAAACGTTGGAAATAATTCAAACTTTACAAATATAAAAAGCACCGTAATAAGGTGCTTTTTAGTTTTAAAAAAAATTGGATTTACTTTACTTCCTCAAAGTCTACATCTTGGACATCATCGCCGCCTGATGGAGCATCAGGTCCTGGAGCATCTCCTTGAGTTTGTGTTGCATCTCCTCCGGCTTCAGCTTGTGCCTTATACATTTCTTCAGAAGCATTTTTCCATGCTTCATTGATGGTTTCTATCGATTTATCAATTGCTTCAAAATCTTTAGAAGCATGTGCTTTTTTTAATTCTTCTAAAGCAGTTTCGACAGGTGCTTTTTTCTCATCAGAAAGCTTATCGCCGAACTCTTTTAATTGCTTTTCCGTTTGGAAAACCATTTGATCAGCACTGTTAAGCTTATCAACTTCTTCTTTCACTTTCTTATCCGCATCAGCATTCGCTTCTGCTTCTTTTCTCATTTTATCGATTTCTTCCTCTGTCAATCCAGAAGAGGCCTCAATACGAATGTCTTGCGATTTTCCCGTAGCTTTATCTTGCGCACTTACCTTAATGATACCGTTAGCATCAATATCGAAGGTTACTTCAATTTGAGGGGTCCCTCGTTGTGCTGGTGGAAGCCCATCTAAGTGAAAACGTCCAATTGTATTATTGTCGGTCGCCATAGAACGTTCTCCTTGTAGAACATGAATCTCTACAGAAGGCTGATTATCTGCAGCCGTTGAAAAAACTTGAGATTTTTTAGTTGGAATGGTGGTGTTTGAATCAATTAATTTTGTCATCACCCCACCCATTGTTTCAATTCCTAAAGAAAGTGGTGTAACGTCTAATAAAAGAACGTCTTTTACGTCTCCTGATAATACTCCTCCTTGAATGGCAGCACCTACAGCAACTACCTCATCTGGATTTACGCCTTTTGATGGCTTCTTTTTAAAAAATTTTTCTACCTCTTCTTGAATTATAGGCATACGAGTTGATCCACCTACTAAAATGATTTCATCAATTTCAGAAGTAGAAAGACCAGCATCATCTAATGCTTTTTTAACAGGTGCCATAGAACGTTTTACTAAATCATCTGCTAACTGCTCAAAGCTTGAGCGTGTAAGCGAAGTTACTAGGTGCTTTGGTCCAGAATCTGTAGCCGTTACATAAGGCAAGTTGATCTCTGTCTGCGAAGACGATGATAATTCAATCTTGGCTTTTTCGGCTGCTTCTTTTAAACGCTGTAATGCCATAGGATCTTTACGTAAATCTATAGACTCGTCCTTTAAAAATGTTTCAGCTAAAAAGTCAATGATTACTTGATCAAAATCATCTCCTCCTAAGTGGGTATCTCCATTTGTAGCCAATACTTCAAATACTCCATCTCCTAATTCAAGAATAGAAATATCAAAAGTTCCTCCACCAAGGTCGTATACTGCAATCTTTTTATCAGAACCCCCTTTGTCCATTCCGTAAGCCAATGCAGCTGCTGTAGGTTCGTTAATGATACGTTCTACTTTTAAACCTGCAATTTCGCCTGCTTCTTTAGTTGCTTGACGTTGCGAATCATTGAAATAAGCCGGAACAGTAATAACTGCTTCTGTAACATCATGACCTAAATAGTCTTCAGCTGTTTTCTTCATTTTCTGAAGTGTCATTGCAGATAATTCTTGAGGGGTATATAAACGTCCGTCAATATCTACTCTTGGGGTATCATTATCACCCTTTACCACTTTGTAAGCAATATTCTTAAGCTCATTACTTGACTCAGAATATTTGTTTCCCATAAAACGCTTTATAGAAGCAATTGTTTTAGTAGGATTGGTTACTGCTTGTCTTTTAGCTGGGTCACCTACTTTGATTTCACCTCCTTCAACAAAAGCAATTACAGAGGGGGTGGTTCTTTTCCCTTCTGAATTGGGAATAACAACAGCTTCATTTCCTTCCATTACAGAAACACACGAGTTGGTGGTTCCTAAATCAATTCCAATAATTTTACTCATAATCGTATCTTAATATTTGAACTAAACTATTTCAAGCATTATGCCATAGTACGCAAACTGACAGCTTGACAGTTTTGAGGTATTGCTTGTTTCCAGCCCATTGTACATAGATGGTATTAAAAGAAATACTATTTTTGATTAAAAAATAAACATGTCTTCAGCTAAGAAAAGTTATACCCGGATTACGACCAAAAGTCTCTTTGAAATGAAAGTTATTGGTGAAAAAATAGCCATGCTTACAGCTTATGATTATACGCTCGCAGGCATTGTAGACCAAGCAGGGATTGACATTATATTGGTGGGTGATTCTGCCTCTAACGTTATGGCGGGTCATGAAACCACCCTACCAATCACCTTAGATCAAATGATTTATCATGCGAGTAGTGTTATTCGGGCAGTTGAGCGTGCTTTAGTAGTAGTAGATCTTCCTTTTGGAACCTACCAGGCCGATTCTAAAGAGGCACTTCGTTCTGCCATTAGAATTATGAAAGAATCGGGGTCACATGCTGTTAAACTTGAAGGTGGGGATGAAGTTAAGGAGTCTATAGAACGTATTTTACAAGCAGGAATTCCCGTTATGGGTCATTTAGGCCTTACACCTCAGTCAATTTACAAATTTGGTACTTACACTGTAAGAGCAAAAGAAGAAGCAGAGGCTTCTCAACTTATAACAGATGCTAAAATACTTGAAAAAATTGGCTGTTTTGCAGTTGTTTTGGAGAAAATACCTGCAGCATTGGCCGCAAAAGTTGCCAAAGAAATCGCAATTCCTGTAATCGGTATTGGTGCAGGTAATCAAGTAGATGGTCAAGTATTGGTATTGCATGATATGTTAGGGATGAGTAAAGAATTTAGTCCTCGTTTTCTTAGGCGTTATTTAGATCTTAACAAAAGTATTAGTGATGCAGTACAATCGTATACTTCCGATGTTAAAAAAGGTGCATTCCCAAACAATAAAGAACAATACTGAACCCAAATGAATATTAAGGACCGCATCCTTTTTGAGGATAATCACTTGCTTGTCATTAATAAAAAAGCGGGGGAATTAGTGCAAGGAGACAAAACAGGAGATCCTACCCTAGCTGATCATTTAAAGGCTTATATAAAAATAAGGAAAAATAAACCGGGTGCTGTTTACCTTGGTATTGTTCATCGTATTGACAGACCCACTAGTGGAGTGGTTGTTTTTACAAAAACATCAAAGGCCTTGTCGCGCTTAAATGAGCAGTTCAAAAAAAGATCCCCTCAGAAAATCTACTGGGCAATTGTTTCAAAAACCTTTTCAGAAAATGAAGGAAATCTTACCAATTGGATGACTCGAAATGAAAAGCAAAATAAATCTAAAGCACATAAAAAAGAAGTTCCAAATAGTAAAGTAGCTACCTTACGTTTTAAACGAGCGTTAGAATTAGATAATTACTGTTTATTAGAAATTACTCTAGAGACAGGGCGCCATCATCAAATTCGAGCCCAACTAAGCACCATAGAGTTTCCTATTCAAGGAGATTTAAAATATGGTGCTGCAAGGAGTAATAAAGACGGAAGCATAAGTCTTCATGCTCGGCAATTAAGAATTGAACATCCAGTTACAAAAGAGATTTTGACTTTTAAGGCTAACCCTCAGAAAACGGGGATATGGAAGGCCGTTCCTTGCGATTAAACTTTGTTGCTTTTTTCTTAATTATAGTGGCAATAGGTACATTTTTTATTTTACTCTCCAACCAAGAAAGAATATCTAAATATAAGAATGAACGTTTTTCATACGGATCGTTTTCATATTGCTTAAGTTCCTTATAAAGTGATTCAAAAGCTTCTTTTAATTCGTTGGGGAAAATGTTACCTAAAGATCTTACAAACCGAATCATGGCTTTCTGTACCTCATGAAGGTCATTCATTTTAATCAGAAACTTATATGTTTCTCGTAGATGCGTTTCTAAATGATAATCGAATCCCGCTTCATAGTGTGCGAAAATATTAAGCACTCTTGAAAAGCAAAGCAAATCTTCTCGCATTTTTAAACTTTTGTTGCTAATTATCTTATCTAGGTAAACTATACAATTTTCATAATCTTCGGAACCAAAATAAATACATGCAATTTTATAATAAAACATTACAATATGGTGAGCGTCAATTTGATTTTCGTAGGAGACTATACCCTTCAGAATTTCAGGAACAAGAGATAGCCCTTCATGAAAACTTCCATCTAAAAAATGAAGATTGAGCTTGTTGCTGTAATAAAATTGAAAATTTAACGCTTTCAAATTATCATTTACCAGAAAATCTTCATGAGAAGTACGCGCAACCATTTTCTGTAAAACAGCATAGAATTTTGAGGAATACTTTATCAATATTAAACTCTCCATCAAATAGTTGTTTCCTTTTAAATAAAATACAGGATGGATGGCAATCATTGATGGAGACTCTTCAAACATTTCAATCCACTTTGTAGCATAACGATAAGAAGACAAAAAGTCATGAGTAAGGAAACTATACCAAACATGCGCCTTGTAATACCAAAGTTTTTCTCTAAACCCTAAGGTATCATAATCTAGTTTTGGTAAATTTCCATAAAAGAATTGCGTTATTTCTCTAAATTCTTGATCACTTTTTGCATACCCAGCTTTAATTAATCGTTCATAAAGTTGGAGGGATAAGTTAGAAAGCTGGGTAACCAAATTATTTTGCTTTATTAACAGGTTAGATTCCATGATTAAAGTTTCTGTCCTATTACTCAAACTTCTTGTAATATATTGTGATTCGATTACTTTCTCTAATTCAACAATATCATAAGCACTGTATTTTTCTTCATATTTTATGGCCAATAACTTTGCCTTTTCCAACACTTTTAAACTTTGCTTATAAAGGCCCTTTTGGTATAAAATAGTTGCGAAATCCAATTGTTCACGAATTTGAATACGAATGTTTTTATTTAAGGGGTTCAATCGTAAACTCACTAAAATTTGTTTATATAAATGTGCTTTTAAATTAGATAATTGTTGCTTAGTTACAATCCCTTTGTTTAAAATAACCTTTTCTTCATAGCGTCTCATCCTATCTAATTGTTGGAAAAGATTCAGAAACTTAGCATCTTGATTAGAGCCCATTCGTCCAACATACAATCTAAATTGCCGTTTTTCTGACTTTGTAAGTGATTTTACAAGTACAAATAAATTATCTTTCTGTTCATTTGTCATTGTAATACATTTTGTCTTAAGAAGTTATTAACTAGCTCTTTAAAGCCTAGTTTAAGGTATAGAATGTTGTAATACAAAAATAGTGATTTTATCTTATTAAATGGGTAAAATGTACTTTAGTATATTATTAAGCATAATATTCAACTTCCTTATGGAATATGTAGAGATTTTTGATACTACTTTACGAGATGGGGAGCAAGTTCCCGGGTGTAAATTAGATTCCAAAACAAAGTTAGTCATTGCTGAACAACTAGACCTTCTAGGGGTTGATGTTTTGGAAGCAGGTTTTCCTATTTCGAGTCCCGGTGATTTTAAAGCCGTTGAAGACATTTCCAAGTTGGTTAAAAATGCACGTGTTTGTGGACTAACACGAGCTATTAAAAAAGATATTGACGTGGCTGCAGAAGCCTTGAAATATGCCAAGAAATCTCGAATACATACAGGTATTGGCACTTCAGAGAGTCACATGCGTTACAAATTCAATGCTACCTCTGAACAAATTTTAGAACGTGCCGTAGCTGCTGTTCGTCATGCAAAAAGCTATGTTGAAGATGTAGAGTTTTATGCAGAAGATGCCGGAAGAACAGAAAATGAATTTTTAGCACGTGTTTGTGAGGCCGTTATTAAAGCAGGGGCTACAGTCCTCAATATTCCCGACACAACAGGATATTGCTTACCAGAAGAATATGGTGCTAAAATGAAATACTTAAAAGAAAACGTTACCGGAATTCATAAGGTACGTCTTTCTTGCCACTGTCATAATGACTTAGGATTGGCTACTGCAAATTCTATTGCGGGAGTGCAATATGGTGCCAGACAAATTGAATGTACAATTAATGGTATTGGTGAACGAGCAGGTAATACTGCTTTAGAAGAAGTAGTAATGATTTTACGTCAACATCCCAGTCTAAATCTTGACACCCGTATAAAATCACAAATGCTAAATAACTTAAGTTACCTTGTTTCAGATAGTATGGCAATGCCAGTTCAACCCAATAAAGCAATTGTGGGTGCTAATGCTTTTGCACATTCCTCTGGAATTCATCAAGATGGGGTTATTAAAAAGCGTGAAACCTATGAAATAATTGATCCAAAAGATGTAGGTGTTACTGAGTCCTCCATCATACTTACCGCAAGAAGCGGAAGAGCTGCACTTGCCTATCGTGCAAAAAAAATTGGGCATGAATTAGATAAATTACAATTAGATAAAGTATACCAACAGTTTTTAATTGTAGCCGATCAAAAAAAAGAAATAAATGACAATGATTTTCGGCAAATCATTGAAGACAGTAATATTTAATTAGAATTTTTAATTACATGAAACAAACGCTTTTTGATAAAGTATGGGATTCACACGTTGTTCGAAGTATCGAAAACGGACCCGACGTGCTCTTTATTGACCGTCACATGATCCATGAGGTAACTAGTCCAGTGGCATTCCTCGGATTAAAAAATAGAAAATTACCTGTTTTATATCCAGAGCGTACTTTCGCTACTGCAGATCATAATACACCTACCATAAACCAACATCTTCCTGTCGCTGATCCACTTTCTCGGAATCAATTAAAGGCATTGGAAGAAAATGCGAATACACATGGAATTTCTTATTGGGGGTTAGGACATAAAAAGAATGGAATTGTTCACGTTGTAGGACCTGAATATGGAATTACCCAGCCAGGAGCGACTATTGTATGTGGAGACTCTCATACTTCAACACACGGTGCCTTTGGTGCAATTGCCTTTGGAATTGGAACCTCAGAAGTAGAAATGGTTTTGGCCACACAGTGTATTATGCAGCCCAAACCAAAAAAGATGCGTATTACCATTAATGGGTCACTAAACCACGGAGTAACTCCTAAAGATGTTGCCTTATTTATCATTTCAAAATTAACAACTTCAGGAGCTACAGGCTATTTTGTAGAATATGCTGGGGAAGTTTTTGAGCAACTTAGTATGGAAGGTCGAATGACTGTTTGTAATTTAAGTATTGAGATGGGAGCACGAGGCGGAATGATTGCCCCTGACCAAAAAACATATGAGTACATAAAAGACAGAGAATTTACACCAAAAGGTTCTGCTTGGGATAAAGCAATGATCTATTGGGAAAACCTTTACACAGATAAAGACTCATTCTTTGATAAAGAAATTGCTTTTGAAGGTGCTGAGATTGATCCTATGATCACTTTTGGTACTAACCCAGGAATGGGAATGAGTATCACCAAAACAATTCCTACTGCATCAAGTATTGAAGGAGGAGCATCTACCTTTAAGAAATCCTTAGATTATATGGGTTTTGCAGAAGGCGAAAGTATGCTTGGGAAGCCCATTGACTTTGTGTTTGTTGGAAGCTGTACTAACGGTAGGATTGAAGATTTTAGAGCTTTTGCAAGCATTGTGAAAGGACAAAAACGCGCTGACAATGTTACGGCATGGTTAGTGCCAGGATCTCACAAAGTATTGGCATCAATAAAAGAAGAAGGTTTATTGGATATTTTTGAAGCTGCACAATTTAAGGTTCGTGAACCTGGATGTTCTGCATGTTTAGCAATGAACGACGATAAAATACCTGCTGGAAAATATGCCGTAAGTACATCTAATAGGAATTTTGAAGGACGTCAAGGTCCCGGTGCTAGAACTTTATTAGCAAGTCCATTAGTAGCAGCTGCAGCTGCAATTACTGGAAAAATAACAGATCCCCGAACTTTAATATAAAACAAAAATGGCATACGATTCATTTAGTGTATTAACAAGTACAGCAGTCCCACTACCTATTGAAAATGTAGATACCGACCAAATTATCCCAGCACGCTTTCTTAAAGCGACTGAACGTAAAGGGTTTGGTGATAATTTGTTTCGTGACTGGCGTTACAACCAGGATAATTCTCTAAAAGCAGATTTCGTTTTAAACGACAAAACCTTTAAAGGAAAAATACTCGTTGGAGGGCATAATTTTGGATCTGGATCCTCACGTGAACACGCTGCGTGGGCAGTTTATGATTTTGGCTTTCGATGTGTTGTTTCTAGTTTTTTTGCTGATATTTTTAGAAATAATTGTTTGAATATTGGGGTTTTACCTGTACAAGTTTCTTCAGACTTTTTAGTGGAAATTTTTGACTCCATTCAAAAAAATCCCGAAACAGAATTAATAATCAATCTTCCAAAACAGACCATTATACTTTCTTCATCAGGGAAATTTGAAAGTTTTCAAATCAACGATTACAAAAAAAATAATATGCTTAATGGCTATGATGATATTGATTACCTAAGTAATATCAAAAATGACATTGTAGACTTTGCACGAAAAACACCTTTATAAAAATAGAGCGATTTAGATGAGAAAAACAACACTTGAAATTATGGACACTACACTACGAGATGGTGAACAGACCTCTGGTGTATCCTTTTCCGCTTCTGAAAAACTAACATTGGCAAAACTACTTTTACAACAACTAAAAGTAGACCGAATAGAAGTTGCCTCTGCTAGAGTATCTGATGGAGAATTTAATGCCGTTAAAAACATCACCTCATGGGGGAAAGAAACTAATTTCATTTATAGTATAGAAGTACTCACTTTTGTTGATGGAGGTAGTTCAATTCAATGGATGATTGATTCGGGAGCTAAGGTTCAGAACCTATTAACTAAAGGCTCATTGAATCATCTAAAACACCAACTAAAGCAAACCCCAGAGGTGCATTTCAATAATATCAAAGAGACTATAAAACGTGCAGCTAATCAGGGTTTTAAAACAAATGTTTACCTAGAGGATTGGAGTAATGGAATGCAAAATTCAGAGACCTATGTTTTTGATTACCTTGATTTTCTTTCAGTACAAAACATTGAACGAGTTTTACTCCCCGATACACTGGGCATTTTAACCCCCGAAAAAACAGCTAACTATTTAAAGAAAATTATTGCTCGTTATCCAAACACACATTTCGATTATCACGGTCATAATGATTATGACTTAAGTGTCGCCAATACTATGGAAGCTGTAAAAGCAGGGGTACACGGACTTCACTTAACAGTAAATGGAATGGGAGAACGTGCAGGAAATACACCCTTAGCTAGTGTGGTTGCTGTGATAAATGATTTTTTTCCCGATACCAAAATTAACATAAACGAAGACTCCCTTTATCACGTAAGTCAATTGGTTGCAACACTTACAGGGTTTCGTATTCCTGCTAACAAACCTATTGTTGGAGAAAATGTATTCACTCAAACCGCAGGGATTCATGCCGATGGTGATTCGAAAAATAACCTATATTTCAATGATCTACTGCCAGAACGTTTTGGAAGAAAACGTAAATATGCTCTTGGAAAAACTTCTGGAAAAGCAAACATTCAAAAAAATTTACAGGAATTGGGACTTACCTTAAACAATAAAGAACTTGAAAAAGTAACCAAACGAATTATAGAATTGGGTGATAAAAAAGAGCGTATGACGGCGGAAGATTTACCTTTTATCATCTCAGATGTTCTTGGAAATAATACAGTCAGTCGTGTGAAAATAAACTCCTATGTTCTTACCCATACAAAAGGACTAAGTCCTACAACAAGTATTTCGATAGAAATTGATGGGAAAGAATTTGAAGAAAATTCTCCAGGCGATGGACAATACGACGCCTTCTGGAAGGCTCTTCAAAAAATATATAAGTCCCAGAAAATTAATTTGCCTAATTTAATCGATTATGCAGTGCGTATTCCCCCAGGCAGTAATTCTGATGCGCTTTGCGAAACAACCATTACTTGGAAAAGTAAAACAAAAGAATTCACAACACGTGGTTTAGACTCTGACCAAACGGTTGCAGCTATAAAAGCCACAGAAAAAATGTTGAATATAATTCAAAATTAACACATAATTATGCATTTAAAAATTGCCCTTTTAGCCGGAGATGGTATTGGACCTGAAGTAATTGATCAGGCTGTAAAAGTATCAGACGCTATTGCCAAGAAATTTAACCACACCATAGAGTGGATTCCAGCCTTAACAGGTGCAGCAGCTATAGATGCAGTAGGCGATCCTTATCCAGAAGAAACACATCAAGTATGTTTGGACGCAGATGCCATTTTATTTGGTGCAATAGGACATCCTCGATTTGATAATGATCCTTCTGCCAAAGTACGTCCTGAACAAGGTTTATTGAAAATGCGTAAAAAATTAGGTTTATTTGCCAACATAAGGCCCACCTTTACTTTTCCTTCACTTTTGGATAAGTCGCCACTAAAAAGAGAGCGTATTGAAGGAACAGACTTAGTTTTTCTGAGAGAATTAACCGGTGGAATCTATTTTGGAGAACAGGGTCGTAAAGACGATGGTAATACCGCATTTGATACCTGTACTTATACAAGAATAGAAATACAACGCTTGGCCGTAAAAGGCTTCGAATTAGCTATGACACGCGATAAGAAATTATGCTGTGTTGATAAGGCAAATGTCTTAGAAAGTTCCCGCCTATGGAGAGAAACAGTACAAGCGATGGAAAAAGACTATCCTGAAGTAGAAGTATCTTATGAATTTGTAGATGCAGTTGCTATGCGCTTAGTACAATGGCCTAATAGCTATGATGTGTTGATTACAGAAAACCTTTTTGGAGACATTCTTACAGATGAAGCATCAGTAATTTCTGGTTCTATGGGCTTAATGCCTTCTGCTTCTGTAGGAACTGAAAATGCTTTATACGAACCTATTCATGGATCTTTCCCTCAAGCCACAGGCTTGGGAATAGCAAACCCTCTAGCAACAATACTTTCTGCCGCAATGCTTTTTGAAATGAGTTTTGGTCTCACTAATGAAGGTGCTGAAATAAGGCGTGTAGTTGATCTTTCACTTGAGAAAGGAGTTGTTACCCAAGATCTAAAAGAGGATGACGAAAAAGGAAGTTCAACATCTGAAGTTGGGGATTATTTGGTAAATAAAATACTAGGTTAATCACCTCCTCAGGATTTTAAAGAAAGGTCAAATGAAATTATTGATAACATAAAAAATATAATATTTATCATTAAGTTTATTACTGATGCTAGAAATTAAACCTATTTGTCAAAATTGTAATAAAGTACTTCCTCCATCTAGCATAGAGGCATTAATATGTTCCTATAAATATGCATAATGTTCTGACTGTGTCAAAAATATTTTAAACAACAAATGCCCAAATTGTGGAGAGGGTTTTGAACCAATACCATCTCGAATTTATTAAACTAACATTAAACTTCAATGTATATTATTTTTTTTAACGCTAAACATCGTTTTAATTGGCTTAATATTCTATTGAGCAGCTGGAGTCTTATTTAAAAAAAGGAAGTGGAGGCTTACATAAAGATTTAGTGTTTTGAATGAATCTTTGTTTGATATTTAATCGAGTTGTAAAATCATCTATAAAAATTAAAGAATATAATAATGAAAACCATATTTGCTATACTCAGTCTTATTTCACTTCAAACTTGCATTTCTAGCACTCCGACAACCAATTATCCTGAACCTGTTTGGACGCCACAAACTGAGGCACAACAGGGACTGAAAAAGGCCTATTTCGCCTCTGGATGCTTTTGGTGTGTAGAAGCAGTTTATGAAAGTGTTATGGGCGTTTCTGAAGCATACTCTGGTTATGCTGGGGGCGTTACAAAGAATCCAAATTACAACCAAATTGGTACTGGAAAAACCGGTCATGCAGAAGCTGTAGAGGTTATTTATGATCCTAAGGTGGTAAGCTTTGGTACTTTAATACAAGTTTTTTTTGGTTCTCATGACCCAACAACTCCAAACCGTCAAGGTCCCGATTATGGATCTCAATATCGCTCTATTGCATTCTATACGTCAGATCAAGAGAAAGAAATTATCTTGTCATATATAGAGTTATTAAATAAAAAGAGTGTTTTCGCAAAAGAACTTGTTACAGAAATAAAGCCACTTGATAAATTTTACTATGCAGAAGAATACCATCAGAATTATGAAAAAAAAAACCCAAACAATCCCTACGTTCAGCAGGTATCAATACCAAGACTTAGAAAGTTTCAAAAGACTTATCCTGAACTCTTAAAGGAAAATCATTAATATTTTGAAGGAATTCATTCTTAATAATAAATACTTAAAAGTTGTTTTCTTAGACTATGGCGCTATCATTCATCAACTATGGGTGAAAGATAAAAATGGTATACCCACTAATGTTATTAATGGATTAGAAACCCCGGAAGCTTATCTTGATGATACTTGGTCAAGAGGAGCAATCATTGGTCGCTTTGCTGGACGCTTGGAAAACCCAATACATATAGAAGGAATACCATTTGAAATTGAACATAAAGAAGGAGTTTTATTACACAGCGGGAGTAGCGGATGGAATAAAAAAAAATGGAGGGTGATTATAGGAGCCGAAGAACATGTACTTCACTTTAGCTATACCTGCCCAGCAAAAAGTAGTGGGTTTCCAGGAGAAGTGAAAGCCTGTATTACATATTCCCTAAAAGGTTCAAATTTATATATAGAATACTACGCCACCACCAACGCTTCTACACATATAAATTTAACAAATCATGCTTACTTTAACGTAAACCCTTCTGGAAGGATTAATTCTCAAATACTATACATTGAATCCAATGAGGTTTTAGCATTAAAAAACACACTTATACCCACTGGACTTAAAAATAATGTAAAAAACACTTCATTTAATTTTAAAACCCCAACGCTCATTGGCAAAAAACGTCTAGATGACTATTTTGTTCTCAATAAATCGAGTAAAAAAGCGGCGAGTATTTATGCACCCTATAGTGGTATAGAAATGAGTGTTTACACCAACCAACCTGGTGTTGTCGTTTTTACACCCCCCCATTTTGATGCTATATGTTTTGAAACACAAAAATTTTCAAACACTCCCAACATCAAAAGCTTCCCAACAACTCTAATACATCCTGGAGAAAACTATTCCCACAATACACGTTTTGAATTTAAGCTAAAAAAAAATGCGTAAATCGATTCCATATTTTGTGAAACAAATATCCTATTAGGCTTCCTGTAAGCATTCCACAAAAAATATCTAGCGGAAAGTGAACGCCAATATATATCCTACTATAAGCAATTAGTGCAGCGATAATCA
>JBKEHX010000006.1:0-26538 GCA_046711205.1 Flavobacteriaceae bacterium | reverse complement strand
AATTTAGTACCCAGAGATGTTGCATCTCGCGCAGCTAAAGAACGTTGTGATGCTGGGTATGGTGTAAATAAAACAGGCGAGGCAGTTTATCTTGATTTTGCAGCGGCAATTACTCGCTACGGTAAAGAACAAGCTCATGTAAAAGGACTTGATGAAAATGATTCTGCTTTAGTTAAAAAATTAGGACAAGACGTTGTACGCTCTAAATACGGGAATCTGTTTCAGATGTATGAAAAAATTGTAGATCAAGATCCATATGAAATGCCAATGATGATTTATCCTGCAGTTCATTATACCATGGGAGGGGTATGGGTAGATTATAATTTAATGACCTCTATTCCTGGATGCTACGCTATTGGAGAAGCTAATTTCTCAGACCATGGAGCCAACAGACTTGGAGCCTCAGCATTAATGCAAGGTTTAGCCGATGGATATTTTGTTTTACCCTATACCATTGGAGATTATTTAGCTGATGATATTAGAACAGGATCTATAGACATCAACCTTCCTGAGTTTGAAAAAGCAGAAGTCGCTGTAAAAGTACAGTTGGAAAGCTTTGTAAATAATAAAGGAAAAAATTCAGTTGATTATTACCATAAGAAATTAGGTAAAATCATGTGGGATAAATGTGGGATGTCACGAAACACAAAAGGACTAACAAAGGCCATTGCTGAAATTAAAGCATTGCGTGAAGATTTTTATAAAAATGTAAATGTTCCTGGAACCACCAATGAGTTTAACGAGCAACTTGCAAAAGCAGGACGCGTTGCAGACTTTTTAGAGTTGGGGGAATTATTTGCAAAAGATGCATTAGAACGAAACGAATCTTGTGGCGGTCACTTTAGAGAAGAGTCTCAGACCCAAGAAGGAGAGGCGTTGCGTAACGATAAAGACTTCACCTTTGTCTCTGCTTGGGAATATAAAGGGGAACCTTCTAAAGCAAAACTGCATAAGGAGGCATTGAAATATGAAGAAATTGAAGTAAAAACAAGATCCTATAAATAGGCAATAGATACATGAGATTATGAACTTGACATTAAAAGTTTGGCGACAAGCAAATGCGAAAGCAAAAGGGAACATGGAAACCTATTCTATAGCGGATGTTTCCCCTGACATGTCCTTTTTAGAAATGATGGATGTTTTAAACGAACAATTAATAGGGCAGGGTATTGATCCCATTGCCTTTGATCATGATTGTCGCGAAGGAATTTGCGGAATGTGTTCAATGTTTATTAACGGAGAAGCTCATGGCCCAGACCGATTAGTAACCACCTGTCAATTGCACATGCGTAAATTTAAAGATGGAGATACTATTACTATTGAGCCCTTTCGTGCAAAAGCATTTCCAGTAATTAAAGATTTAACTGTAGACCGTTCTGCTTTTGATCGGGTGCAACAAGCCGGTGGATTTGTAAGTGTAAACACTTCTGGAAACACGCAAGATGCAAACTCGATTCCAATTAACAAGCACGACGCAGATAATTCCTTTGATGCCGCATCTTGTATTGGATGTGGAGCCTGTGTGGCAACCTGTAAAAATGCTTCGGCAATGTTATTTGTCTCCGCTAAGGTATCTCAATATGCCCTGCTCCCCCAAGGTAAAGTGGAGGCCACCGAACGTGTAATGAGTATGGTAAAACAGATGGATGATGAAGGTTTTGGAAACTGCACCAATACCGGTGCTTGTGAAGTAGAATGTCCAAAGGGAATTTCTTTAGAAAACATAGCACGGATGAATCGAGAATATTTATTTTCCAGCCTGAAAGGCTAATTTTTTTTTAAAATATTCAGCTTTAATGGATTTGTAAGACAATGAACTTGCATATGAGACGAAAGTTGAAAAAGTATACAATTCTAAATCTTTGATTAATTTAGTTATGAAAATTTATATTTCATCAAAAAAAGATATTCTTCAAATAAAAAGAAATCCTAGCGATAGCAGAATTAAAGAATTTTATATAAAATAAACTTTCTTAAAGCGGTGATTTTTAACTAGACTAAAGCTTAATTTCTTTATAGTTATTAATTGTTCTTTTACAACCCATCTTCATTAGAGTTTTTTCATTAAAAATAGTTGTTACTCCAATTACATCCATTCCTGCTGCTTTAGCTGAAAGTATTCCAGATAACGTATCCTCAAAGACAAGACAATCGCTGGGATTAACGCCAATTTTTTAAGCAGATGTCAAAAAAATTTCAGGATGAGGTTTGCCTTTCTTTACTTCATGGCCACCAGTTGTGGAATGAAAAAAATTCGTCAAATTCAATGCTTTAAAAGTAAAATCAATATTATGTTGATTGCCCATTGTTGCTAATCCCATTGGAATATTTTTTCTAAAAACAATATCAAACCAGAAATTGATTTTACGTGAGGACGGTATAATTCTCGATAGAGTTCTTCTTTATAACTTCCAATTTTACGAAGTATTTCTAGGTCTAAAATTTCAGGAAAAAGCCGAGCCATAATTTCTACTAAAGACCCTTTATGATATTTTTCATCAAAAGTATTATAGTTTAAATCTAATTTATGGTGTTTAAATAAATCGATCCAAGATTGTTTATGATATGACATGTTATCTATAAGAGTTCCATCCATATCAAAAATTAGCGCTTTATAATGCATCAATTACTTTTTTAACGAAAAGGCCGATTTGACTAGGTTCTAACCAACGAGTAACAATAACAATATCTTCATCTGGAATAATGACAATATAATTTCCACCAAATCCTGCTGCATAAAATATATTTTGAGGAACACCTTCCCAAAAACGATTGATTCCTTTTTTATTTAACCACCACATATAACCATAGCTTGTCTCTGCTGTGGAAGAAGTAGTGACGTCTTTAATCCAATTTTTACTTATCAATTGATTACCATTCCACGCCCCATCATTTAAGAAAAGAAGTCCAAAACGTGCATGATCCAGAGTCTTAATAAAGAGGCCTCCCCCAGAATGTCCTCCACCGGAAACAGATTGTACATGTTGGCCATCTAGTTCAATCCAAGAATTATTATAACCATACCATCTCCAAGAACTACTAGCTCCAATGGGGTCCATAATATATTCTTTTAACACCTGAGGTAAAGGTTTTCGCTACACATTTAGTAGAGAATACGCCAAAAGATTAACTCTCACATCATTGTATTCAAATTGAGTTCCAGGCATAAAAAAACTCTATTTTTTCAATCGTCAATACTTCCTTTACTAGGAGGCCTGTCTGCCCAATCATGGCCTCCCCATAGTGTTCCAGACCAGTCTGATGATTGGTTAAGTAAATGTTCCCAGGTAATCTTGCTATTGTGATTTCCATCAAAAGTGGTATCCCAAATCATTTTACTCACTTTCTCTTTTGGTAAAATTAGATTCCGATCTACGGCTAATCCTGCAACTGTGGAGAGATAACTTTTAGTAACACTAAAGGTCATATCCAAACGTTCAACAGTTCCCCAAGAAGCGATTTGATATCCATTTTTTAAAATCATCCCCGCGGGGCCTCCTCTTTTTTTGTGGGGCCCAAAATTTTGTGGTACGGTTCTTTAGAAAATACCCTTAGATAGCAATGCGCAAATCTTTGGAACCACTGTATTCATTTTCTTTTGCAAAGTCAATCGCTTCAGCTATTTTTTCTGAATCAATAGAGTATTCGCTAGGATCCTTTTGTTGCCATGTTCCATGAACGGGAGGAAAATAGTATTGACCATATAGTAAAGGGTAGCAAAAAAAAAGTAAATATTTTATTATTGGCCTCATAATGTGAAATCTAGTTAAATTACAGCTGCAAAATAAAGATAAGTAATTTAGAAACTTGTCCAGGATTCATCACTTTTAAATTAATGGTATGCAAATAAAACTTCACATTACCGCTCTTCAAATCCCGCTATTTTGGGAGGTGCCTGACCTAAATAGAAAAAGTATTGATGAAAAATTAATTAAACTTCATGGTACAGATATAGTATTATTGCCGGAAATGTTTACTTCTGGCTTTACTATGAATCCAAGTACCGTAGCCGAATCAATGGACGGACCAACCATTAAGTGGATGAAAAGCTGGGCATATAATTTAGATGCAGCTGTTGGCGGCAGTATAGTGATTGAAGAAAGCGGAGCTTATTTAAACCGTTTTGTTTGGGTAACACCCTCTGGAAAATGTTCTTTTTATGATAAGCACCATACATTCACATTGGCTGGAGAAGATAAAGTTTATCAAAGAGGTAATGATGATGGGATTATAATTTTTAAAGGCTGGAAAATATGTTTGCGTATTTGTTATGATTTACGCTTTCCTGTATGGTCTAGAAACACCCAAGACTATGATCTATTAATATATGTAGCAAATTGGCCTAAACCAAGAATCAGTGCATGGGATACCCTTTTAAAAGCTCGTGCTATCGAAAACATGAGTTATGTAGCTGGAGTAAACCGCTGTGGAGAAGATTCAAAAGGGAATGATTATCCTGGACATTCAGCAATTTATGATGCGTTAGGAAATTGTATTTCAGGAGACCTTTCCTCTGGAACAAAAAATGTTTCTGCTTCTATTGATTATCAGGAATTACAAGCACGTCGGAAGAAGTTGCGCTTTCTGGAAGATCGAGATAGTTTTGACTTGTATTAAAGGTTTCATTCATGTCCCAGTTAGCTCTCAATTCAATTTCTTTCCAGTAATAAATCACTTTTTCAGGTTGTGTTTTCTGAAGGTAATTCCCTGTATCCCACTTTTTATTACCATTTGGATCTTCAATTAAGCGCACACTATATTTTCCAGAATTTAATAATTCAAAAGCATAGTTGTTTCCTGGAGTAAGGCTATCATAACGGCGCACGACTTTTTTATTATTTAGAAGTTCAATAATGTAAGGATACGGACTTTTATGCTGAACATGCAAATAGAGATTCCCATAATTTTCAATTTTTTTAGTGGAGGTTCTAAAAACAATAGTATCATGACTTCTTCCCCAAAAATCTTTCAATGCATTAGGCAATAATTTTATTTCATACCGATCGTTAGGAATTACTTCAAAATCAACAGTAATCCGATCGTAATTTTCTTGAATTTTCAAAAAGGCAGGTATTTGAATTGAATCTACATTAGTTACAATTATTTGATCAGAATCCACTTCAGTAACGGGTAGATTACTTTCAAGCTCTAGCTTGCTTTTCAAGCCCAAACTTCCATTGGTATACTTTTTTATGACAAGTGAATCTTCAATAGGATCTTTAAAAAAGACTGTTTTGGTTCTCAGAGTATCTTGAATTTTAATCTCAAATTTTAGAGAATCTAAGGCAGCTCCTTTAAACCAATAGTCCAAAGTGTCAGTGATACGGTTCTGAGTAACTAATGATTTAAAAGAATCAGGAACATCACTAATCATTTCAAAAGATTGTTCATTGTGCTCTCCATAAAATGCTAATGCGATATGGTGATCATTAACAAAATTCGGTTTGTCCCAAAAGAAATTAGTACGCTCTTTAAAAAGACGTAAGTCAAGAACAGAATCTTGCGGCAGATCAATTAGACGGTTTAAGTATCCAATTTTATCTACACTTTGGTCGAAAAAATAATTGCCTGTTTGGTCCTCAAGAGCAATGAGGGCATATTTTCCAGCACGTAAATTTTGAAAACGATATATTGTAGTGTCAAGTGTACTGGTAACGTATAAAGGCTTTTTGATAAAAACCGTAGAATCTTTGTAAGTACTGTCAACAGGATATAGTTGCAGGGAAATAAAACGCTTTGTATCTTTTTCAAAGGCATCGGTAATGTTTCCCCTAACGTAAAGGGAGTCTATTGTAGCTCCAGTAGATAGAATGTATGTTAAATACGAACTAGGATTAGATTCATTAAAATCAATGATGCTTTCACCAAAGTTAAATGTGTATGTTGTATTCTCTAAAAGAGTATCCATTAATTTAACGTTTACTTTTTTAGAAGCACCTGTTGTGGGGTATACTTTATATTTATTAGAACTTAAGGGAGGCGAAATAATGAGCTGCTTACTCACATCTTTTAAGGTCACAAATTCGTCAAAGGTTAAAGTAATTTCTTTTTTATCAAAGAATATAGTGTTCATTTTTGGAGAGGCGTTAACCATAATTGGAGGAAGTGAATCTCTTGGCCCGCCAGAGGGTGTTGCTCTTTTGGCACATTGAAGTGTACTGAGAAGAAGAAAGCTAAGAAGTAAAAGCGAAAAGCAGTGTTTCATCGTTTTTTAGATTCTTCACAAAATAACATAATATTCTACTTACAACCTAGGAAGCAATGACCGCGATGATCAATTTTAGAGCACCTTTTTTTATAAATCATATACACAAAAGTTAAATACTTCCTTCTGAAGTTATAAAATCATCTGAAAGAAGGATATTATTGATTGTAGTTTTCATACTAATTTAAAAAAATCCAAACAGTTTAAATATTCCATACATTCTCAATAGGAAAACCAAGTCTGGCTGAGATTTTAAGATGAGAGAGATTTTTTTTATAGATTCTGAAATAGAGCTCTGTAAAATAACAAAAAGGATTATTTTTACGACATGGCTCAACAATCAGATCAATTCAAAAAAGTAATTTCCCATGCAAAAGAGTATGGTTTTGTATTCCCTTCAAGTGAAATTTATGATGGCTTAAGTGCTGTGTATGATTATGCTCAAAATGGGGTGGCTTTAAAGAAAAATATTCGCGAGTATTGGTGGAAATCAATGGTACAGCTAAATGAAAATATTGTTGGAATTGATTCTGCTATTTTCATGCATCCAACTATTTGGAAAGCTTCAGGCCATGTAGACGCATTTAATGACCCGTTGATTGATAATAAAGTATCTAAAAAACGTTACCGTGCTGATGTTCTTGTGGAAGACTATGTTGCTAAAATTGAAGGGAAACTCGAAAAAGAAGTTGCAAAGGCAGCCAAACGTTTTGGAGATTCTTTTGATGAAGTACAATTTAAAGCCACCAACCCTAGAGTTTTAGAATATCAAGAAAAAGCAGCCGCCATTTTAAAGCGTTTAGGTCAATCTTTAGAAAAAGAAGACTTGGCAGATGTAAAAGCACTAATTGAAGAGTTAGAAATTTCATGTCCTGAGTCTGGTTCAAGAGATTGGTCCGAAGTCAAACAATTTAACCTAATGTTTGGAACGAAATTAGGAGCCTCAGCAGACTCTGCAATGGATCTTTATTTACGCCCTGAAACTGCACAAGGGATTTTCGTTAACTTTTTAAACGTCCAAAAAACAGGACGTATGAAACTTCCTTTTGGAATTGCACAAACAGGAAAAGCCTTCAGAAATGAAATTGTAGCCCGTCAGTTTATTTTTAGAATGCGAGAATTTGAACAAATGGAAATGCAATTTTTTATTGCTCCAGGAACACAAAAAGAATGGTATGAGCATTGGAAAGAGAAACGTCTTAACTGGCATACAACCTTAGGCTTAGGAAAAGAAAATTATCGTTTTCATGATCATGAAAAATTAGCTCATTATGCAGATGCTGCCTCTGATATAGAATTTCGCTTCCCTTTTGGTTTTAAAGAATTAGAGGGAATTCATTCTCGAACAGATTTTGACTTAAGCAGTCATGAGAAATTTACCGGAAAAAAATTACAGTATTTTGATCCTGAACGAAATGAAAACTATGTGCCTTATGTAGTTGAAACTTCTATTGGTTTAGATCGAATGTTTTTAGCGGTATTTTCAAATGCATTGACCGAAGAGATTTTGGAAGATGGCTCTTCACGAACAGTTCTTAAGTTACCTCCAGCATTAGCACCTACGAAAGTTGCTGTTTTACCACTGGTTAAAAAAGATGGGTTGCCTGAATTGGCGAGAACTGTTGTTGAAAATCTTAAATGGGGTTTTACGACTGCTTATGATGAAAAAGATGCAGTGGGAAGACGCTATAGAAGACAAGATGCACTAGGTACACCATATTGTATAACCGTCGATCACCAAAGTTTAGAAGATCATACCGTAACCCTACGTGAGAGGGACAGTATGAAGCAAGAACGAATTGCTATTTCCGATTTGAAAAAGACAATTACGGATCAGGTAGCACTAGAATCCTTATTGCGAAAACTTTAAAATCGTTTTCCAATAGCGAGTCCCACTCTAGGGTAAGAATCCACTTCTTAGTCTTTTAAAAAACGACCAGCGCCGGCAAAAACATAGCCGTCAAAGTTTGTAAATTCATAGCCAACAGTTTAGCCTAAGGAGACAACAATGTATTTTTATTTGTAAAAGTTTCATTGCTAAAAAAAATCATCGTTATACTCATAAAATAAACTTCATCAGCATTAATTCCAGTAAAAAAATCAGTGTAAAGTGTTTTTTTTAGGGTCTATTTCTATTGTAAGTATATTCGGCAGAATGGGAATTTTCTACTTTTTCACAGCAATAATCTGAGTCATGGGTAAAATTTATAAAATATTTATTTTCAATTCATATTTTATGTCATGCCGCATTTTTTTCAAATTATTTTGTGGACTTAAAGGATTTTTTATCTTCGTAAAAAAAGCTCATGAAAGTACTTTCCTATAATGTAAACGGAATACGTGCAGCCTTAAAAAAAGGATTTGCTGATTGGTTAAGATCTACTGCAGCAGATGTTATTTGTATACAAGAAACAAAAGCCCTTGAAGAGCAGGTAAACACAGCTGTTATTCAAGAATTAGGCTACCATCATTATTGGTTTTCTGCTCAGAAAAAAGGATATAGTGGCGTAGCTATTTTCTCAAAAAAGAAACCAAACAAAATCACTTATGGAAGTGGTATTGGTCATATGGATTTTGAAGGACGTATTATTCGGGCCGACTTTGATGAAGTTTCAATTATGAGTTTATATTTACCTTCAGGAACCAATATAGATCGATTGGAATATAAGTTCAAGTTTATGGATGAGTTTCGCGAATATATAACAATTCTAAAACAAGACCATCCAAATTTAATTATTTGTGGCGATTATAATATTTGTCATGAAGCAATAGACATCCATGATCCAGTTCGTAATAAAAACGTTTCTGGTTTTTTACCACGTGAACGTGAATGGTTAGGAGGATTTTTAGCCGCTGGGTTTGTGGATTCATTTCGTCATTTAAATTCAGCACCAGATCAATACAGTTGGTGGAGTTATCGTGCCAATGCGCGTAATAATAACAAAGGCTGGCGTATAGACTATGCCCTTGTAAGTGAGCCTATAAAAAACAATATAAAAAAATCTTTTATTTTGCCAGATGCAAAACATTCAGATCATTGTCCAGTGGGTGTTGAATTAAATTTTTAAGTATGAAAAAAGGAATCTTTTTGTTATTTTTAGTCAGCGTATTATTTTTCTATAGTTGTGTATCAACGAAAGTATTTAATGATTTGGAGGTACGTTATTCAGAAATGAAAATAAACAAGAATACCATAGAAAAATCACAAGATTCATTAAAACAAGCCTTTGATGCTCTAGATGAAAAGTGGCATGAAACTATGACCTACTTAAAACGATCACGTGACAGTGTTAATATAAGTTTGACGCAAATAAATTCCTTACAAAAAGAGTATTTTTTATTGGCACAAAATAGTGATCAAAAAATTGATAAAAGCATAGCGATAAATAATTCGTTACTCAAAGAAATAGCAATTAAAGAGTCTCAACTTTTAGCGCGATCAGAACGTGTAAATCAGTTAGAAGATTTAATGTCACAACAAAAAGAGGCTCTGAAACTATTAAAACAAAGACTTTCAGATGCTTTATTGAATTTTGAAGGTAAAGGGCTAACTGTAGAACAACGAAACGGAAAAGTATATGTTTCTATGGAAAATAAATTACTTTTTAAATCAGGCCGCTGGGATGTTGGTATTGAAGGACAAAAAGCATTAGGACAGCTAGGTGTTGTACTAGCAGATAATCCAAATATTATAGTATTAATTGAGGGACATACCGACAATGTACCCTTTAGTTCAAAAGGAGCGTTAGCTTCTAACTGGGACTTATCCACTAAAAGAGCCACTTCTATGGTAAATATTCTTTTAGAAAATGAATTGATTTTGCCTCAAAATATAACAGCTGCTGGTAGGGGTGAATTTGTACCTATAGCACCTAATAACACTTCAACAGGACGAGCAGCTAACCGAAGAATTGAAGTAATTCTTAGCCCTCAATGGGACGAAATAAATGCCTTATTAAACAACTAAATTTATGGAATACAATCTGTTACCTGATACTGATATTAAGGTCAGTAAAATATGCCTAGGGACAATGACTTGGGGTCGACAAAATAACGAAGTAGAGGGCCATACTCAAATGAATTTTGCACTAGATCAAGGAGTAAATTTTTTTGATACTGCAGAATTATATCCGATACCACCTCGCAAAGAAGAACAAGGAAATACCGAACGCTTTATAGGTACATGGTTTAAAAAAACAGGGAATCGTGAAAAGGTAATTTTAGCTTCTAAAATTGCTGGGCCGGCAGCTTTTACCAAGCATATTAGGTCTGATAAGAGTTTTTCTAAAGACTCCATAGATAGCGCTATAGAAGCAAGTTTAAAGCGGCTCCAAACTGACTATATTGATCTTTATCAAGTTCATTGGCCGGAACGAAATACCAATTATTTTGGAAAAAGAGGCCATAAATATGAAAAAGGTGAAGTATGGGAGGAAAACTTTGAAGTAGTTTTAGACGCACTTAATGCAAATGTTATAGCTGGGAATATTCGCCATATTGGTCTTTCTAATGAAACTCCTTGGGGTTTAATGCGGTACTTGCAAGCAGAAAATGAAAACCGCCCTAAAATGCGTACCATTCAAAACCCATATTCCCTTTTAAATAGAACGTTTGAAGCAGGGAATTCAGAGGTTTGCCACCGAGAAAATGTAGGTTTATTGGCTTATTCACCGCTTGCTTTTGGAGTGTTAAGTGGTAAATACCGTCATGGAAATCAACCTAAAGATGGGCGTATTACCTTGTTTCCAAACTATAACCGTTATAGTAACACCCAATGTAATCAGGCAGTGGATATGTATTATGATTTGGCAACTGCCAATGGGATGACTCTAACACAAATGGCTTTAGCCTTTGTTAACGAACGTCCTTTTGTAACAAGTAATATTATTGGAGCAACTTCTTTAAAGCAGCTTAAAGAGAATATTGACTCCTCCAAGATTAAACTTTCTTTAGACATACTCACTGCTATTGATAAAATTCAAGAGTTGGTTCCTAATCCTGCACCTTAATGATTACAGTGAAAATTAAGATGCACCAATTCCTGATGAAATTTAAAATTTAGATATTATCAGAAATGCACTTGAAAGTGCTATTAACTAATTTTATAGACCGAAACTGAAATAGTCTATCCTACTCTAAAACAGTAATGGCATCTATCAATTTTTGGGTGTAAGGATGTTTAGGAGCTGCATATAGCGTATCTGCTTCTTGAAGCTCTAAAAGGTGACCTTTTTCCATAACCATAATTCGGTCTGACATGTATTTTACTACTCCCAAGTCATGGGAAATGAAAAGGTAGCTTAATCCTAATTTTTTTTTAAGATCATTCAATAAATTTAGCACCTGGGCTTGTACAGAAATGTCTAGTGCGGAGACACTTTCATCACAAATTAAAAGTTTGGGTTCTGTGGCCAGGGCACGAGCTATAACTGCACGTTGGCGCTGTCCCCCTGATAACTCATGAGGATATCGATTGTAAAAATCAGACACTAAGCCTACTTGGCTTAGAAGCTGTTGACTTCGTTCCTTTTGTGCTTTTGGAGTTGTTGAGATATCATGTACATAAAGCACTTCTGCAATAGCGCTACCAATCGTTTTTAGTGGGTGTAATGCAGCGTATGGATCTTGAAACACAAACTGAATTTCTTTTCGCAACTTTCGAAAAGTGTTGGTAGTTTGCAAGATTGGTTTCCCTTGGTAATAGACACTACCTTGGGTGGGTGGATCTAAATAAATTAAGGCTTTTGCTAGGGTTGATTTTCCACAGCCAGATTCACCAACAAGCCCTAAAGTCTCTCCAGGATATAACGAAAAATCTAGTGAATGCAATGCTTTAAACTCTTGTTTGTTTCTAAGCCAATTTCCTTTTTCATAGGTCTTTTCGAGTCCTTTTACTTCTAGTAAAGGTGTTTTTTTATAGAGTTTTTTATGCTGTTTTTGACGTGATATATTAGAAACTTCCTTTGCTATAAATTTTCCTGTTTTATAGTCTACTAGCGTGGGAAGCCTTTCCAGCCTGACATTAGTTTTAGGACGTGCAAAAAGCAACCCTTTTGTATAGGGATGTTTTGGTTTTTTAAAGAGTGTTTGAGCGCTCCCTTCTTCTACAATTTCTCCTTGATACATTACCCATACTTTATTTGCTAGTTGTTTAACTAAAGCCAAATCATGCGAGATAAATAAAATACTCATTGCGTACTTCTTTTGTAGACTTTTGAGGAGTTGGATAATTTCTTTTTGAACGGTTATATCTAATGCAGTTGTGGGTTCATCTGCAATTAAAAGCTTTGGCTTACAGATCAACGCCATAGCAATCATAATGCGTTGTTTTTGACCTCCACTCAACTGGTGAGGATAGGACGACAAAATACGGTTGGCATCAAAAAGCTGAACTTCCTTTAAGATCCCATCAATTGTTTTTTTTTGTGCATCAACAGTGAGGCTAGTATGTTGATTAAGTATTTCTTGTAATTGTTTACCACATTTCATTGAGGGATTTAAGCATGACTGCGGCTCTTGAAACACCATTCCAATTGATTTTCCTCGTATTTTCTCCCATTTTCTAGAGGAGAGTCCACCAATATTATGTCCGTCAAATTGAAGTTGTTGAGCCTTTATTTTAGCATTTTCAGGATGAAGTCCCATTAGGGTTAGCGCAGTAATAGATTTACCACTTCCTGATTCTCCAACTAGGGATACAATTTCTTTTGTTCCTATAGTAAAGGATATATTTTTAAGAATTGTAGTACTTCCAATACGAAGTGATAAATTTTTTACTTTAATTAAAGAGGATGCTTCATATATGATTTTACTCATGGATGCTATAAGTTTTGTCTTTTTAATTCTTCAACAGCATAGTTTGCTGCACGAGCAGTAAGTGCCATATATGTAAGTGATGGATTTTGATTCGCTGAAGAAGTCATACAAGCTCCATCTGTCACAAATACATTTGGAACACTATGAATTTGATTGTGTTTGTTTAGTACAGAGGTTTTTGGATCTTTCCCCATTCTTGCGGTTCCCATTTCATGAATTCCTTTTCCAATAGGCGCATTTGAATCAAAAATATTCACATCTTTAAAGCCCGCATCTTCAAGCATTTCTGCCGCTTGAACTTTCCAGTCTTCTTTCATTTTGATTTCATTTTCTTTGAACTCTGCATCAAATACGATTTTAGGCAACCCCCATTTGTCTAGTTTTTCATAGTTCAAGAACATTTTGTTTTCGTGGTAAGGAAGTACTTCTCCAAAACCTCCCATACCTAGTGACCAATCTCCTGCTTCAAGTACTTCTTTTTTAAAGTCTTCTCCATAGGCAAGTTCGGCAACAGTTTGATTCCATCCAAATCTACTAGCACCACCCTGATATCCATAACCTCTTAAAAAGTCTACTTTTTTAGTATCATTTCCCAGGTTTCGGAAACGTGGAATATAAAAACCATTGGGACGTCTTCCAGTATAATATTGATTTTTAAATCCATCATAATTTCCAGATGCACCACTTCCTAATTGATGATCCATAATATTGTGCCCTAATTCACCACTATCATTTCCCATTCCGTTAGGAAAACGTTTAGATTTTGACTGCATTAAAATAGCAGTAGAAGCCATTGAGGATGCACAAAGAAAAACTATTTTTGAGCTAAATTCTATAGATTCCTTAGTGAGCGAATCAATGACACTTACCCCAGTTGCTTTTTGTGTTTTCTCGTCATACAAAACTTCGGCTACAATAGAATTAGGTCGTAAGGTCATATTTCCAGAAGCTTCTGCTGCAGGAAGCGTAGAAGAGTTAGAACTAAAATAGGCACCAAAAGGACATCCGCGATCACAACGGTTTCTATATTGACAGGCAGTTCTACTTGCGCCTTCCTTTGTGCCTTTCGTAATATGTGCTACCCTACCTACGGTAAGTAAACGGTCATCATAGGTATTAGCAATGCTTTCTTTTAAATGATTTTCAAGACAATTCAATTCCATTGGAGGAAGAAAATGACTATCGGGAAGCTGAGGTAGATTAAGTGCTTCACCACTAATTCCTATATATTTTTCTACATGGCTGTACCATGAGGAAATGTCTTTATATCGAATGGGCCAATCTACACCATAGCCGTCTTTTAAGTTTGCTTCAAAATCCAAATCACTCCAACGGTATGTTTGCCTTCCCCAAATGAGAGAACGACCTCCTACCTGTGTTCCTCGAATCCAATCAAAGGGTTTGATTTCATCATAGTCATGATCGGAATCTTTATTGTAAAAATGACGTTTAGTTTCATTAACTCCCCAGCGACGTTGTTTGTTATAATCCTTAAGAACTTCTTGTGAGGACGCACCACCATGTTTCATGTCCCATGGGTCCAAATTCATAGTAGGATAATCTTCAATATGTTTTACCATGCGACCTCGTTCCAAAACTAAAGTTTTAAGACCGCTTTCACATAATTCTTTGGCAGCCCAACCACCACTGACTCCTGTTCCTACTACAATAGCGTCGTATTCTTCAGGATTTAAATTAAATAAACTCATTTTAGATAGGAATTAAAAAATTTCTTTAATATATGATTTTTTTAAAAATAAGTCTGTTTAATAGATGTTACTTCAAAATAAAAACATACAAAGGCACTTTTTTCAATGTCTAGAAATAAGATATTCTATAACTCAAGACTTACTAAGATTTTTATTGATTTCTAAAGCAGCATCCATATAGGTATAAATGTCTGGGGTAAAAGGATCACCATCTTGGCTTTTAGGACCTTTGAGGTGTCCTAAACGAACTAAAATTAGATTCTCTTCAGGAAAAGTGATGATATATTGACCCAAATGGCCTCGCATCATAAACACATCGTATCCTTTATATTCTTTAAGCCACCAACTGTATCCGTATTCTGGGCTCTCTTCAAATCTTGGGCGGATAGATTTTGCAATATAAGCAGAATCCAATAAGATTTTACCATTCCATTTCCCATGATCTTTGTATAATTTTGCCAAACGCGCAAAATCTCTAGCGTTAGAGGCAATACAGCAATAGGCTTTTTCTGACCCCTTTTCTTTACTATCTACTTGCCAATACGATTCATGCTCAGCTCCCATTTGATTCCAAAGTGTTTCATAGAGGTAAGTGGTTAAATTTTTCCCTGTAGCTTTTGCGATAACCATTCCTAATAAATTAGTAGTACCGCTTTTATAAATATAGGATTTTCCTGGAGCCTCATCGATGGGTTGCTCTATAATTATTTTATCCAAATCTTTCACAAAATAAGCCGAGGCAGTAACTGAAAAAGGAGAATAATATGCTTCTTCCCAGCGCTGGCCAGAGGCCATACTGGCTAAATCACCCACGGTAACTTGGTCGGAATAGGGACCTTTTAACTCAGGTAAAAAATCTTTTACAGGTTGATCAAGATCACGAATGTATCCTTCCATTATTGCTTTTCCAAGCATTGCAGCAACAAAGCTTTTGGCAACTGAAAAGGAGTTGCTTTTTGAATCTTCACCATATCCATCATAATATTTTTCAAAGTAAAGGCTGTCGTTTTTAATAACTAAAAAAGCCACACTTTTTGTAGTTTCATGGTGTTTTTCAAGTGCTTCTGAAAGAGAAATTGTATTGTATTCAAGATGGAGTGGCCAAGGTTGTGGATCTTCTGAAGCAGGAAGTGTATTATTGTCAAAATATGTATAGTCGTCTAAAAAAGCAGTTTTATGACCCGTTAAGTATATTGTTGAGACACCTTTAAGTAAGTATTTATAATCTGAGATGTAGAGTGCCCCGAATAAGACAATTATTATTAGACCTATACTGTTTAGTGTTTTTTTCATGCTCATTTTTATTAAAAACAGATTGATTTATAGGTTAAACTATAGATAGTCTTACAAATTTAATGTTTTTTGTGTTGGAAAACCTTCATGTTCCAAAAGCCATATTTTATTTAGTAGACCTCCTGCATACCCTACCATTGAGCCATTAATTCCAATAACTCTATGACATGGAATGAAAATCATAATTGGATTTTTTCCAATTGCAGTTCCTACCGCGCGAACTGCTTTTGAATTTCCATATTGCGCTGCTATTTTACTATAGGAACGAGTTTTACTCAAAGGAATTTCAGATAAAATATTCCATATTTTTTTCTGAAATGGGGTTCCTGCTGGCGCTAATTGGAATGGTAAATTAATGGTTTTGTGAATAAAGTATTCTTCTAGCTTTTGTATAATAACGTTGGCAACTTTTGAGTGAGATTCTCTAGTTTTTAGGGGCTTATTGGAAAAACGTATAGCGTTTAACACTCCTTTGCTTGTTTCAATTTCTAATCTGCCCAAGGGGCTGTCTATGTTCCAAAGTTCCATTATGAAAAGGCCTGTTAGTCGAATTAATATGTTTGTTGAAGTTAGGCAAAAATCTTTTTTTAAAAACTTATATTAGCCTAGATAATTCATTTATAAAAAAACATAGAATGAAAAATTTTAAATGGGAAGGTGTTATGCCAGCTATAACAACTCAATTTGATGCTCAGGGAACACTCTCTTTAGATGTCTTTAAAAATAACCTGGCTCATCAAATTAAAGCGGGCGTACATGGTGTTATTTTAGGAGGAACTTTAGGAGAGGCAAACACCTTAACAAGATCAGAAAAGGATACATTATTAAAAACCACCCTTGCCCAGGTAGAAGGTAAAATTGCTGTGATTATGAATGTTGCAGAACAGTCTACCGCTGATGCGGTTACAGTTTCAAAAGCTGCAGAGGCCAATGGCGCGAATGGTCTAATGTTATTACCCCCCATGCGATATAAGGCAACTGACTCAGAGACGGTTGCTTATTTTTCTGAAGTTGCAATGGCCACATCCCTCCCAATCATGATTTATAATAATCCTGTAGATTATAAAATTGAGGTGACCTTGGATATGTTTCAGGCCTTGAAAAAGCATAAAAATATTACAGCAGTAAAAGAATCAACTCGAGATATAACGAACGTAACCAGAATGATTAATCGTTTTGGAGACCGTTTTAAAATTTTGTGTGGTGTAGATACGATTGCCATAGAATCTATGTTAATGGGAGCTAATGGATGGGTTGCCGGATTAGTCGATGCTTTCCCAGAAGAGACCGTTGCTATTTATACGTATTGTAAAGCTGGAGAATGGGAAAAAGCACGCGCTATATTCCGTTGGTTTTTACCTCTTTTAGAATTAGACATCTCACCTCAATTAGTTCAAAATATAAAACTATGTGAGCAAGCTACTGGAATGGGAACAGGGCATGTGAGAAAACCAAGGCTTCCCCTTGAGAGAGCGGAATTAAAGCGCGTAGAATACATTATTAAAGAAGGGTTAGCAAAGCGCCCTAAAAATCTTGATTACAAAAATTACTTATGATTACAGGACATAATTTAGTGGGTGGTTCTTGGGAAGCCAATTCCAACTCGACCACATATAAAACCGTTAATCCTAAAACAAGAGAAACCCTTGTCAAAAGTTTTGAAGTGGCAAGTGCTTCCCAGATCGAAACTGCAGTTGAAGCCGCAGCTAATTCTTTTAACACTTTCGCTGCTACAAGTTTTCAAACAAGAGCTTCTTTTTTAAAATTAATTCAAGAGGAGATTAAAGCAAATAGTGTTGAAATCATATCGGTATATCAAGCTGAATCTGCTTTTACAGAAGGGAGAGCTAATGGTGAATTTCAGCGGACTCTTGATCAAATTGAAAGTTTTATAGCGCTACTTGAAGAAGGTTCATTTATTCAAGCAACACTTCAAACAGAAGGGCTTGATTTGAGAAAAATGCTATATCCTATTGGCCCCATAGTTGTCTTTGGAGCCAGTAATTTTCCACTTGCTTTTTCCACCGCAGGGGGGGACACTATTTCTGCTTTGGCCGCAGGTTGCCCAGTAGTGGTTAAAGCCCATCCTTACCATGCAGGAACAAGTGAATTAGTTGCTCAAGCCATTCATTTGGCGTTGAAAAAATGTAAAGTACCAGTCGAGGTTTTTTCACATTTAGGGGGTCAATCTCATGAGGTAGGGATGAGTTTAGTGAGCCATCCACTAGTGAAAGGGGTTGGTTTTACTGGAAGTTTTACAGGAGGAAAAGCTTTATTTGATTTAGCACAACAACGAGAGGAACCTATCCCTTTTTTTGCTGAAATGGGGAGTGTAAATCCTGTTTTTATTTTAGAAAATAAAGTTAAAAATGACACTTCTTTAGCAACTGCATTAGCAGGTTCAATTACGCTAGGTTCTGGACAGTTTTGTACCAATCCGGGGTTGATAGTAATTTGTGATTCAGACTCTGAAAGTCAATTTGCAATTCGCTTGGGGGAAGCAATGGAATCAATAGAATTAGGCCCTTTGGTACATTCAAATATTGAAAAAAAATATACAAAGCAGCTTACCCACTTACAAAATCAAGAAGGGGATATTCACACCCACCTTTGCTCTAATAGTGCTGCAACACTTGGACTAGTTTCTGCTACTTATTTTATTCAACATCCTAGCTTGTCAGATGAAGTTTTCGGTCCGTATAGTTTGATTGTTCATTGTCAAAACATGGATGAAATGGTAGCGATTGCAAAAGGTCTTTCTGGGCAACTGACGGCAACACTCTTAAGTACTCCAGAAGATGAAACAGCACTTCAAGTTTTAACTCCCATCATTCAGTCCAAGGTAGGGAGAATTCTTTTTGAGGGTGTGCCTACAGGGGTTGCTGTTTCACAGGCCATGCAGCACGGCGGTCCTTTCCCAGCTTCTACTGACAGTCGTTTTACTTCAGTAGGTTCTGATGCAATTTATCGTTGGTTACGCCCTTTGTCATTTCAAGGTTGTCCCAATACGTTCTTGCCTGCGGCATTACAAAATGAAAACCCATTGCAGTTACAAAGACGTGTAAATGATGTGATAACAAATGATGCACTATGAAATCTAGCGATAAATTTGTTTTTGAATGTATAGACGCCCATACGGCGGGTAATCCAGTAAGATTAGTAAAAGGTCCTTCCCCAGAATTAATAGGTTCAAGTATGGGCGAAAAAAGAATACATTTCTTGAAAGAATATGATTGGATTCGAACAGGATTAATGTTTGAACCTCACGGCCATGATATGATGAGTGGAAGTTTTTATTATGATCCGCTAGATGCTCAAAATGATGTGGCTATTTTATTTATTGAAACCAGTGGATGTCTACCCATGTGTGGGCACGGACTTATTGGTGCTTTAACAATTCTTATAGAAGAAAAATTAATTTATCCAAAAGTACCTGGAACGATACGCGTAGAAACACCAGCAGGTTTGGTGGTTGCCAGGTATGCTAAAGAAAGTAGCAAAGTAACGTCGGTTTCATTCACCAATGTACCGGCCTTTTTAGCGGCAACAAATTTAGAGGTAGCGTGTTCTGATTTAGGGACGTTAACTTTAGATGTTTCGTACGGTGGTAATTTTTATGCAATAATTGATATTCAAGAAAACTTCAAAGGAATTGGAGCATATACTTCTAGCCAGTTGATAGGCTGGAGTAGTGAAATTAGAGCACAAATTAATGAACACTATTCTTTTTATCATCCTTTAGATGAAAAAATAAAAGGCTGTAGCCATGTGCTTTGGGGAGGCATTCCCACCCAAGAAGGAGCAACGGCATGTAATGCTGTTTTCTATGGAGATAAGGCTATTGATCGTTCTCCATGTGGAACAGGAACGTCTGCAAGAATGGCTCAATGGTATGCAAAAGGAAAACTTAAGGTAGGTGATTCTTTTGTGCATGAAAGTATTATTGGTTCCTTGTTTACGGGCTGTGTTGAGGCGGCTGTAACTGTTGGTAATTTTTCAGGAATGATTCCAAGTATTGAGGGTAGTGCACGTATCATTGGGTACAATCAATTGATTCTAGACCCTAAAGATCCTTACGTAAGAGGCTTTCAAGTGAATTAGTATGCCACAAAAAAAAATCATAGTTATTGGAGGTGGAATTGTTGGGCTATCAACAGCTTATTATTTGCAAGAGGAAGGTCATGAGGTTGTAGTTATAGATAAAGGAAAGCTTGAAGATGGTGCTTCTCATGCCAATGCAGGTTATTTAACACCCAGTCATATTGTGCCTATGGCAGCTCCTGGAATGATATCAAAAGGAATACGATGGATGTTTGATGCCTCAAGCCCTTTTTATATTAAACCCCGAATGAATAAAGATTTGATTAGTTGGGGAATGAAATTCATAAAATCCTGCACCCCCAATCATGTGCAACGTTCTTTAAAAACAATCTTAGACATTAATCTGTTGAGTAAGCAACTTTACTTAGAGATGCACCAATCGGCTTCTTTAGATTTCCATTTGGAAACAAAAGGGCTTTTAATGGCATATAAATCTTCACATGCAGAAAATGAAGAAGCTGAAGTGGTTGCTTGGGCACGAAATTTAGGAATGACGATTAAACAATTAGACAGCAAAGAAGTTTTGGCATTACAACCAAATGCCCCAATGGATATTTCAGGGGCATATTGGTATGAAAGTGATGCGCATAGTACGCCAGAAGTATTTATGAAAAATTTAAAAAGTGATCTTGAGAATAAAGGAATTCAATTTGTTTTGGAGCGACAGGTTACGGGCTTTCAAAAAAAAGGGTCCCGAATTTCTACTGTTATTACTGATCAAGAATTATTCATGTCTGATGAGGTAGTTGTTGCAACAGGGGCTTGGTCAGAAACACTTTTAAAATCATTAGGAGTCAAGCTTCCTGTGCAGGCAGGAAAAGGCTATTGTTTAAATGTAGCTTCGGATACTGGCATTAGTATACCTGCAATTTTGTTAGAGTCTAAAGTAGCGGTGACCCCCATGCAGGGCTTTACTCGTTTTGCAGGGACCATGGAAATTTCAGGAATCAATCATGAAATTCTTCCCAAAAGAGTTGCAGCAATAGCAAAAGCTGCCCACGCATATTATCCTGGAGTTACGATTTCTCAAGAGGCTATTGAAACTGTTCGTTTTGGGCTTCGCCCTCTTTCACCTGATGGAATTCCTTTTATTGGACGCCATTCTGCTGTTTCTAATTTGGTATTGGCCACAGGGCATTCTATGATGGGTTGGAGTTTAGGACCTGCCACTGGAAAATTAGTTTCGGAATTAATTTCCGAGAAGTCTACCTCACTTTCTTTAAAGCCCTTTGCACCAGAACGGGCGTATGGAAGAAACCTTTAGGTTACTTCAATCTCATAAAAGTTTAACCGCATCTTCGGCAAAATAGGTGGCAATCATTTGGGCGCCTGCACGTTTAAAAGCAAGCAGTTGTTCCATCATTATTGCATCATGTTCGAGCCATCCTTTTTCTGCTGCAGCTTTAAGCATGGCATATTCTCCACTTACTTGATAAGCAGCAATGGGCGCAGCTATAACCTCTCTAAGATCTCTAATGATATCTAAATAAGCCATTCCTGGTTTTACCATTATAATATCGGCACCTTCTTCAATATCGCGTTGGGTTTCTGTAATTGCTTCTCGTCTATTTCCAAAATCCATTTGGTAGGTTTTTTTATCGCCAAAACCTGGTGAGGAATCTAAAGCATCACGAAAAGGACCATAAAAAGAAGAGGCATATTTAGCACTATAACTCATAATAGCGGTATCATGAAAGTTGGCTAATTCCAAAGACTTTCTAATACTTAAAATTCGCCCATCCATCATATCACTTGGGGCAATAATGTCGGCTCCTGCTTTTGCATGAGAGCAGGCCATTTCAGCAAGTATTTCAACTGTAGTGTCATTAACAATTTTACCATCAGTAACAATTCCATCATGACCAAAAGAAGAATATGGATCGAGTGCAACATCAGTCATTACGATCATTTCAGGCACTGTACTTTTAATGGTTTGAATGGCTCGTTGCATTAATCCTTTTGGATTAAGGGCTTCCGTTCCTTTATTGTCTTTAAGTGTTTCAGGTACTTTTACGAAAATTAATACGGCTTTTAGTCCCTGGCTCCATAAAGATTTTACTTTTTCAGCAATAAGATCTTCAGAGTATCTAAAATAACCAGGCATTGACGAGATCCCTTCCTTTTTTTGCCGCCCTTCGATAATAAATAACGGTACAATAAAGTCATTGGGCGTGAGCTGGTATTCTTGCATTAAGGCTCTAAGGGTAGAAGAATGTCTGAGTCTTCGGTTGCGTTGGATAGGAAACATACTTTTTTTTTAAGGATTGTTATTCTCGCTTTCTGGAAGATTTTGAGGTTGTATGGGCATGTCGAAAGAAATACTTTCATCATCATCTAGTGATTCGTTAACAATGAGTTCTTTCTTTTTTTGTTTTTTCATGGTACCCAGTAACATGATCAGCATAGAACTTAAAATTACAATTAATAAAACTTGTTCATCAATAGGACTTTGGTCTGCATTAATAAACGACACCTCTTTTAATTGAATAAATAGAAGAATGCTGATGAGTCCTCTAGGAGAAACGTAAACAAGAGGACTAGGTTTTATTTTAAAGGTAGTAGCTGTGAAATATAGGTACCGCAAAACCATAATCATTATAAAAATAAAGAGCCCATTAATAATTGGTGAAAGACTATCAAAATCCATTAGTTGAATGGAAAAACCAAAAAAAAGAAAAAAGAATGTTCGCACAATAAACGTAGATTCTGCAGTGAGAATTTGGAATTCATGAAGTCCTTTTTCTGATTGCTCCAAGTCTAAATAGTTTCGTAAAAACCCGGGTAATAAAGTTTTAACATTCCCTAAAAAGATTCCAAAAATGAAAATTGTTACCAATGCCGGAAGGTGAAATAACTTTCCGAAAGCGTAGACTAAAATTAGTAAAGCAAGAATTAAAAAGAACTTTACATGGTGGTCAATTTGTTGTAAAAGGCGGAAGAGAAGGTATGTGATTAATAGCGAAATAACAATCACTCCAATGATTTGAAGACCAAGAGAGATTAAGGGATTTGCTCCAACAAGAGGCTCATGTGAATCGAATTGTCTTAGTGCATAATTAAAAATCATAATCCCCAAAATATCAGAAAAGGAAGATTCATAAATCACAAATTCTCGTTCTTGATTTAGCAAGCTTGCCGCAGATGGAATGGCTACAGCACTACTAATAATTGAAAGTGGAATAGCGTACAAAACAGCTTCTTGCGTTTCCATTTGAAATATTAGGCCAAAAACCCATTGTAAAAGCCAAATATTAGCAATTAAAATAAAGAATGCTGCTAGAAACCCCTTTAAAATTAAGGGCAATTTTTCACGGCTAATTTCTAATTCAATAGCACCTTCTAAGACAATAAGAATTAATCCAATTGTTCCCAAAACCGGGATAAGATTTTCTAAAAATGTAAAGTCATCATAGCCAGAAGCAACGGTTGCTGCCCTAACTAAAATGCCTGTGAGCATTAATAGGATGACCGCAGGAAATTTTGTTTTTCGTGCAATGGCATCGAATAAATAAGAGAAAATCACAAGTAATGGCAGTGTGAATAAGATGGAAAGAGTGTTCATATTACAAACTGTTTTATATTTTTAAAGTACGAAATTTTAAAATATGCCTTCATAAATAATTATACCCAGTTTTTAGGTTTTTTCAAAACTTTTAACAGTTCATCTTCTTTACTTCCAGGTTCTGGATGATGATTATAACGCCACTGAACGGCTGGTGGTAAGCTCATCAAAATACTTTCTATACGGCCATTTGTTTTTAAACCAAAAAGGGTTCCTTTATCATGTACTAAATTAAACTCGACATAACGTCCTCTTCGTATCTCTTGCCAAGTACGTTGTTCTGGGGTGAAATCAAGATTTTTCCGTTTATTCAAAATGGGGAGATAGGCTTCTAGAAAAGAATCTCCAACCGCAGCCGTAAAGTCATAACGATCTCTAATGCTAAAGGTTTCATTGGATTTCAGGTAATCAAAAAATAAGCCTCCTACGCCTCTTGCTTCGTCTCTATGGGCAATATGAAAGTAGGTGTCACACTTCTCTTTAAACTTTCTATAAAAATCAGGATGATGAAGGTCACAGGCCTTTTTACATTGTTTATGGAAATTGCGTACATCTTCTTCAAAAAGATAATAAGGGGTTAGATCCAAGCCTCCACCAAACCATTGGTCAATACATATCCCTTCTTTATCATACATTTCAAAATAGCGCCAATTTGCATGCACTGTTGGAGCCATTGGATTTCTCGGATGAATTACTAAGCTTAAACCACAGGCAAAAAAGTCAACTTTACCCACTTTAAAGTAGGTTTGCATGCTTTCGGGTAAAGGACCATGAACCGCTGAAATGTTAACCCCTCCTTTTTCGATCATTGCGCCATTTTCTATGATGCGACTTCTACCCCCGCCACCTTCTTTTCGTTCCCAAACATCTTCTTTAAACGAAGCACCACCATCTTCTTTTTCTAAAGCGTTGGTGATTGTGTCTTGGAGATTTTGAATATAAGCGAAGAATTGATCTTTCATAGAATCTTCTTTAGGATGTATATTCTTTTACTGCATCCACAAAGGCTTTTGCATGATCAACAGGAATGTTAGGAAGAATACCATGGCCTAAGTTTACGATATATTTGTCTTTTCCAAATTCATTAATCATTTTGTGAACACCTGTTTTGATTTCAGGAATGGTTGAGAGTAATCTTGATGGGTCAAAATTTCCTTGCAGTGTAATTTGTCCTCCTGATAAATAGCGTGCATTTCTAGCAGAACAGGTCCAATCTACCCCAAGTGCTGAAGCACCAGAGCGCCCCATTTCATTTAGTGCAAACCAGCAGCCTTTTCCAAAAACAATCACAGGAGCCTTTTCTTTTAGGGCAGTTATGATTTGTTGAATATAGGGCCATGAGAATATTTGGTAATCTTCAGGTGATAAAAGGCCTCCCCATGAGTCAAAAATTTGAACCGCATTTACTCCTGCTTTCACTTTTTCTTTTAAGTACGCAATGGTAGTGTCGGTTATTTTTTGAAGTAAGGCATGTGCTGCTTTGGGTTGGCTAAAACAGAAACCTTTTGCAATGTCAAAGTTTTTTGATCCTTGCCCCTGAACAGCATAACATAATAGGGTCCAAGGAGATCCTGCAAATCCAATCAAGGGGACGCTTTCATTTAAAGCTTGTTGTGACATTTTTACGGCATCTAGAACATATCCTAGGTGTTCGTGAATATCTGGAACGATAGCTTGGACAACATCTTCAGTCGTACGAATAGGATTAGGAATCCAAGGCCCAATTCCATCCTTCATCTCTACCGGTATTTGCATTGCTTGAAGTACCACCAAAATATCACTAAAAAGGATGGCAGCATCTGGTCCTATTTGATCAATAGGCATTATGGTAATTTCTGTTGCTAACTCAGGAGTCTGACAACGAGTAAAGAAATCATATTTTGCTTTTAAAGTCATAAAGTCAGGAAGATATCGACCTGCTTGTCGCATCATCCAAACTGGAGGACGTTCTAAGGTTTCTCCTTTAAGTGCCTTTAAGAATAAATCATTTTTGAGCATAATGTTGGGTGTAATAGCGATGAATACTTAGTAATAATTGTTTTTCATTTGGGGACTTAGCAATACTATAATTTGATGTGATTTCCTTTAATTTTTCTGCTGTAGATGTGCCAATACAAAATCCATGCGTTAGGGGATCCCAAGCGTTAGATTCCTGATAGCTTAATACAGAAGAAGGGCTAAAAAATAAAATGCCATCAAAAACAGTTTCAAAATGTTTTGAAGTGTGAAGTGTGTTGTATACTTCATGGATTTTCAAAGCAATTTTATGATTTTTTAAAACACTTTCTAATTCCGGTCTTCTTTTGCTTCCACAGAAAAATGAAAAGGACACATTTTTATGATTTTTTGCTATAAAATGAGCCAAATTTGAAGCATTTTGACTCATTTTAATGACTTTTAGTCCATTTTCTTCTAAAAGTGATTTTGTTTTTTCACCTACACAAAAGCATTTTTTAAGTGCTATTTTTATCTTTATTTTTGGATCATTAAATGCAATTCGTACACCGTTTTGGCTGGTAAAAATCAAATACTTGTTTAATGATATCACTTCTGTTGCAATAGACTCAATTTTTATAAAAGGATATTCTACGACAGAACACCCATTTTGAACAAGGCGGTCTATAAATAAGGGCTCCACTATTTTAGTGCTTAATAATCGCATGCTAAAACTCTGATTTTATTTGTGCCATAAGCCGTTTACCGCCTTCTCTTAAAATTTTAATAGCTATTTTTTCACCGAATTCTTTTACTTTTTTTATGTTTATTTCTTCTTCAACGGTTAAGGCAATAGTGCCGTCAAGGCTAAACAAACCTCCTTTAAAATGAAGTGTTTCCCCATTTATTTTAGCTAT
>JBKEHX010000005.1:0-27069 GCA_046711205.1 Flavobacteriaceae bacterium | reverse complement strand
CCTACCCTACTAAAAATGGAAGTAGAAGGACTTCGACATGCAGGAGCAGTACCTTCATTATTTTACCAAATTGAAATAGTCATTTATCTGAAAGGAAATTTTTCAGCTGATAAGGCAAAACGTGCAGCAAAACTTTCGTTTGATAAATACTGTTCGGTTTCTAAAACATTAGAACCTACCGCTGTAATTAACCATCGTATTGTTTTTAATGGAGAACCGTTATGAGTAAAAAATTTGAAACTAATGCCATCAGAACTCAAATGGAACGTTCACAAAATTTAGAGCATTCGACTCCCTTACACCTTACCTCAAGTTTTGTTTTTGAAGACTCAGAAGATATGCGTGCTTCTTTTGCAGAAGAAAAGCAACGCAATATTTACAGTCGTTTTTCAAACCCAAATACCACAGAATTTATTCAAAAAGTAACCACAATGGAAGGAGCGGAAGATGGGGTTGCTTTTGCTTCAGGAATGGGAGCTGTATTTGCAACGTTTGCTACTTTTTTAAATGCAGGAGATCATATAGTGTCAGCAAGTGCTTTATTTGGCTCAACCCATACACTGTTTACTAATTATTTTCCTAAATGGGAGATTTCTACGAGTTATTTCCCCAGTGATGACTTAGCATTGGTAGAAGAACTTATTCGACCAAATACGAAATGTATTTATGCAGAAACACCTACCAATCCTGGTGTTGACGTATTGGATATGGAAGCGTTAGGGAACATTGCTAAAAAACATAATTTATTGCTGATTATCGATAATTGTTTTGCGACTCCTTATTTACAACAGCCTATAAAATATGGTGCGGACTTGGTTATTCATTCTGCAACGAAATTAATGGATGGCCAAGGCCGAGTTTTAGGAGGAGTGACCGTAGGCAGGAAAGACCTGATTAGAGAACTCTTTCTTTTTGCACGAAACACGGGTGCTTCTTTATCTCCATTTAACGCTTGGGTTTTATCAAAAAGTCTCGAAACACTTGCAGTTAGGGTTGACAGGCATTGTGATAATGCAATTACGATCGCAGAAAAATTAGAGTCTAGAAGTGATATTAATTGGGTAAAATATCCTTTTTTAAAATCGCATCCAAACTATGCATTAGCAAAAAAACAAATGTTGAAAGGTGGTACGATCATCGCCTTTGAAATTGTAGGCGGCATTGAAGCTGGGTGTAATTTTATCAATGCTATTGAAATGTGTTCTCTTTCCTCTAACCTTGGAGACTCAAGAACAATTATAACCCATCCTGCATCTACCACTCATAGTAAACTTTCGGAAGAGGATCGTTTGGCAGTTGGAATTACTGCTGGGATGATTCGTTTATCAGTAGGTTTAGAACATCAAGAAGATATTTGGGAGGATCTTGAAAATGCATTAAATAATAGCCAAAAATGAGTATTGTAAAGGAGTTGGAAAAACGAATTTTAGTTTTAGATGGTGCCATGGGTACCATGATTCAAAATAATAATCTAGAAGAACAAGATTTTAGAGGTGATCGTTTTAAAAATCATCCCTCCCCCCTGAAGGGTAATAATGATTTATTATCTCTTACCCAGCCAGAAATCATTAAGGACATTCATCGGGAGTATTTTGAAGCCGGAGCCGATATTGTGGAGACCAATACCTTTTCCTCTACTTCTATTGGAATGGCAGATTATCAAATGGAAAGTTTAGCCTTCGAACTAAATTATGAGAGTGCTAAAATTGCAAAAGAAGTAAGTAGTGAATACTTTGAAAAAGCACCAAATAGACCACGTTATGTGGCTGGTTCTATTGGCCCTACAAATAAAACTGCTAGTATGTCCCCTGATGTAAATGATCCAGGCTATAGAGCGGTAAATTTTGATGAGTTGGTTGTTTCATACCGAGAGCAAGTTTTAGGCTTAATAGATGGTGGGGCAGATTTACTTTTAGTAGAAACTATTTTCGATACCTTAAATGCAAAAGCAGCATTGTATGCAATCAATGAGGTGAAAATAGAAAAAAACCTTAAGATTCCTTTAATGATAAGTGGAACAATTACCGATGCAAGTGGGAGAACCCTTTCGGGTCAAACTGTGGAAGCCTTTCGGATTTCCTTAAGCCATATTCCCTTGTTAAGTATTGGTTTTAACTGTGCTTTGGGAGCCGACCAACTTCTACCTTATGTAAAACGTCTGGCAAGTCAAAGCGATTTATTTGTCTCTGCACATCCAAATGCAGGCTTACCAAACGCTTTTGGTGCTTATGATCAATCGCCAGAGGAAATGCAAATCCTCATTGAAGATTATTTAAAACAAAATGCGGTAAATATTATAGGGGGTTGCTGTGGAACAACACCAGAACACATTCGATTGATTGCTGAAGTAGCTAAAAAGTACGCCCCTAGAAACCCTAAAGTTACAGCAGATGTCTAAGCAAAAAAGAAAACCGTTAATGCTAGCAGGTTTAGAGCCTTTGGTTATTACCGAAGCTACTAATTTTGTGAATATAGGCGAACGAACCAATGTTACAGGCTCACGAAAATTTTTAAGACTTATAGAAAACCAAAATTTCAACGAAGCTATTGAAGTAGCAAGAGAGCAAGTTTTAGGGGGAGCACAAATTATAGATGTCAATATGGACGAAGGTATGATTGATGGGGTTCAGGCCATGACAACCTTTTTGAATCTTATGGCTGCAGAGCCAGACATTGCTCGAATTCCTGTAATGATAGATAGTTCCAAATGGGAAATTATTGAAGCTGGTCTAAAAGTTGTACAAGGAAAAAGTATTGTGAATTCGATTAGTTTAAAAGAAGGAGAAGAGAATTTTATTGCACAAGCCACTATTATCAAAAAATATGGAGCGGCAGTTATAGTTATGGCTTTTGATGAAGATGGACAAGCAGATTCATTTGAGCGCCGCATCGAAATATGTAAACGTTCTTATGACGTATTGGTTGAGAAAATACATTTTGCTCCCGAAGATATTATTTTTGACCCTAATATTTTTCCAGTCGCAACGGGAATGGAAGAGCATCGTAAAAATGCACTCGACTTTTTTAAAGCTACAAAATGGATTCGTGAAAATCTTCCCCATACCAGTGTAAGTGGGGGGGTTAGTAATGTTTCCTTTTCTTTCAGAGGAAATAATACTGTACGAGAAGCCATGCATGCATCGTTTTTATACCATGCCATTCAGCATGGAATGAACATGGGGATTGTGAATCCTTCTTTATTAGAAGTATATGATGAAGTTCCTAAAGATTTGATGCAGTATGTTGAGGATGTTTTATTAGACAGAAGAGAAGATGCCACCGAACGTTTATTAGAATATGCAGAAAATCTAGTTTCTGTTAAGAAAGAAGGTAAAAAACAAGATGATTCTTGGCGAGAAGAAGATTTAAAAAGTAGAATTACCCATGCCCTTATTAAAGGAATAGATGCCTTTATAGTAAAAGACACCGAAGAAGCTAGACTTGAATCAAACAGACCCATTGAAGTAATTGAAGGCCATTTGATGGATGGAATGAATGTGGTGGGAGATCTTTTTGGTGCTGGGAAAATGTTTTTACCCCAAGTAGTAAAGTCAGCTAGGGTAATGAAAAAAGCAGTTGCGTATTTGCAACCGTTTATTGAAGCAGAAAAGAATGAAGGTTCTCGGTTTGCTGGAAAAGTTTTAATGGCAACGGTAAAAGGAGACGTTCACGATATTGGTAAAAATATTGTAAGTGTTGTGTTAGCCTGTAATAATTATGAAATTATTGATTTGGGAGTGATGGTGCCTCCAGAGGTTATTATTAAACGTGCCGTTGAAGAGCAAGTTGATGTTATAGGCCTTTCGGGTTTGATAACCCCTTCACTTGATGAGATGGTTTATCTCGTTAAAGAATTAGAACGTCAAAACATTAACATCCCGGTTTTAATTGGGGGAGCCACCACCTCTAAGGCCCATACTGCTGTTAAAATTGTGCCTGTTTCGCAAGGCCCCGTGATTCATGTAAATGATGCTTCTAGAGCTGTTGCTGTGGTGAGTAATTTGTTACAAAAAGATAAAAGAGTTCACTACACCCTAAAAATTAGAGAGGAATATGAAGTGTTTAAAGAGAAATTTTTACAACGTACTTCTTCTAAAGTTTACCTAACCCATCAGGAAGCTCAAAAAAATTCATTACAGCTCCAATGGGAAACCTTTAAGCCTTCACGCCCAAAAAATATTGGAGCAACAACACTCAATGATTTTCCCTTAGAAAAGTTGGTCTCTTTTATAGATTGGTCACCCTTTTTTAGGTCATGGGATTTACACGGGAAGTATCCTGAAATTTTAACTGATAGTTTAGTTGGTGAACAAGCTCAGAGTTTGTTTGCCGATGCCCAGGAAATGTTGGCTAAAATTGTAAACGAAAAATGGCTAACTGCAAAAGCTCGCTTTGGAATTTTTCCAGCAAATGCAGTAGGGGATGATATTGAAATTTATACTGATATTAAAAGAGAGAAAGTAGCAGCAGTTTGGCTAACACTTCGCCAACAACTTAAGAAAACAAAAAACCAACCCAACATAGCGTTGTCTGATTTTATTGCCCCAAAAACATCAGGAGTAGAAGATTATATGGGGGCCTTTTGTGTGTGTACTGGTTTTGGTACTGCTGAAAAAGCAAAGGCCTTTGAAGAAGACAATGATGATTATAGCTCTATAATGATTAAAGCCTTAGCTGACCGTTTTGCAGAGGCTTTTGCGGAATATTTACACCTAAAAGTAAGGACAGATTCATGGGGCTATGCCACTAGTGAAAACTTTTCTACAGAAGAATTAATTAAAGAATCTTATAAGGGAATTCGACCTGCACCTGGCTACCCTGCCTGTCCAGATCATATGGAAAAGAAAACCTTATGGGAGCTCTTAGATGTTGAAAAAACTATAGGAGTAACCCTTACGGAAAGTTTAGCTATGTGGCCAGCAGCAGCAGTTTCAGGGTACTATTTTGCACATCCTGAAGCACGTTATTTTGGCCTAGGAAAAATAAAAGAAGATCAATTAATGGACTATAGCCTCCGTAGAAAAATTTCGTTAAATGAAGCCAGAAAATGGTTGAATCCTAATTTAGCAGATAATTAAACTTACAGAGGTAAGCGGTTAATCGTATTACTTCATGATTATTTTGGATGTTGAACTGACCATATTAAAGTAGTAAAATAAAAAAATGAAAGTAACTGAACATATCGCACAAGCAAAAGGTAAAACACAATTTACTTTTGAAATTTTACCCCCATTAAAAGGACAAAGTATTAATTCCTTGTTTAATTCTATAGATTCATTAATGGAGTTTACTCCTCCTTTTATAGATGTTACCTACCACAGAGAAGAGCATGATTATAAAGACCGTGGAAATGGGATGTTAGAATTAAAGGTAACACGCAAGCGTCCTGGGACGGTTGGGATTTGTGCTGCCATTCAAAGTAAATATAAAGTAGATACCATTCCGCATATATTATGTGGAGGTTTTTCTAAAGAGGATACCGAAAATTTACTAGTGGATTTGGACTACCTAGAAATTGATAATGTAGTTGCTCTCAGGGGAGATTCTGTAAAAACGGAAACCTATTTTAAACCCACCAAATACGGACACACTTATGCAAACGAATTGGTGCAACAGATTACAGACCTTAACCAAGGAATCTATTTGGATGAAGAACTGATTAACTCTCATAAAACTAATTTTTGTATTGGCATTTCTGGCTACCCTGAAAAACATATGGAAGCCCCAAGTATTGAAAGTGATCTTCATTTTTTAAAGAAAAAAATTAAATCAGGCGCGGACTACATCGTAACACAAATGTTTTTTGATAATCAAAAGTTTTTTGAGTTTGTAGCAAAAGCTCGAGAAAAAGGTATTAGGGCTCCTATTATTCCTGGATTAAAACCCCTTTCAACCCTCAAACAACTCAATATGATTCCTCACCGTTTTCATATAGATTTACCTGAAGTCTTGATTAAAGAGGTGCTTAAGTGTAAGGATAATAAGGCTGTTCGCCAAGTGGGAATAGAATGGTGCACGGAACAAAGCAAAGAATTAATGGCCGCTGAAGTTCCTTTTCTGCACTATTATTCTATGGGGAAAGCAGATAACATTAAGCAGATTGCAGCTGCAGTTTTTTAATCCGTAAACTTTTTAAACAACTGTTCTAAACTTTCATTCTTTAATTGAAGGTTTAAAATTTTCAAGCCATTGTCATGGGCAAAATCAAAGACGGCAGGGCGCATGTCTTTGTTTCCCTTGATTTGCAATTCATAATCAAAATCGTGGGTATTGACAACTTTTTGAACATTGGGAAGTTTTTCTAAAGCGATAATTTCTATGCGATAATCAAAACTAACTTCAATAATCTGTTCTTGTTTGCTTCTTAATTGATCTAGGGGTTGATCCAAAACAATCTCCCCTTTATTGATAATAATCACTCGATCGCAAAGCGCATCTACTTCTTGTAAAATGTGTGTGGAGAGTAATATGGTTTTATTTTTCCCCAGTTCACGAATTAACTTCCGGATAGAAACCAACTGATTCGGGTCTAGTCCAGTTGTAGGTTCATCTAAAATAAGTAATTGTGGGTCATGAACTAATGCAGCGGCAAGTCCAACACGTTGACGATACCCTTTGGAAAGCGTTTGGATTTTATGTCGTTGATACTCTACAAGACCTGTTTTTTCAAGAATTTCTCTATACGGTGGTTTTGTTAATTTGTAGAGACTTCCTACATATTTTAAATATTCAACCACATACATTTCATTATACAAGGGATTATTTTCCGATAAATAGCCCACTTGTTTTTGAATGGTCAGCAGCTCGTTTTTTAAGTCCATCCCATCATAAGTGATTTCACCTTCCCATTCTTTATAGTATCCAGTAAGGATTTTCATTAGGGAAGATTTTCCAGCACCATTAGGTCCTAACAAGCCGACTACCTCTCCTTTTTTAAGCTCAATAGACAGTCCTTTTAGGGCTTGAACAGAACCATAACTTTTTGAAACATTGTGAAGACGTAGTGTCATTATTTTTTTAGTTAAAGATAACAGTTTGATCTTTATGAGGGTCTTGAACGTAAACTTTCAATGATTACTGTGATTAATATAATTACACCTCCCACAATACTGTTAGCATGAGGAATTTCATCTAAAAACACCATGGCAATTACTATTCCAAAAATAGGCTGAATACTACTCATAATACTGGCCGTTCCCACAGTAAAATATTTAAGACTATTTAAAAACAACGTATGTCCTATTGCTGTTGTAATGAGCCCAAGCATGATTAGGTAGGGTAGTTGTAAAGAAACATGCTGCAGAGGGTATATGAAAAGTACGGGAAAAAGGACCAGTAGAGTTACACCCATTTGAAAAAACATTAATATGGAGCCATTGGTTGTAAGTGTATACTTTTTAAGAATAAGATTTCTTAGCGCATAGCTTACGGCAGATATAAGCCCCATTAATACCCCTTGTGTTACTGATGAATCTAGATTAAATGTAGGTGTCAAAAAAGAAATCCCTGTTAATATTAATATGCCAAAAAGCAAGTGAATCCAGGCTAATTTTTTTTTAAAAAATAGCGGCTCTAGCAATACGGTAATAATTGGAAACGTAAACATGGAAAGCATTCCAATAGCAACGCTACTCCATTGTAGCGCAAAAAAATAGGTAACCCAATGAAAACTTAATAACGAACCACTTAAAAGACTAACCAACCAGTTTTGTTTAAATTCTAGACCAATAGCGTCTTTTTTCCAATAACAATATCCCCCCAGTAAAACAAATGCAATAGCGGCTCTACACCAAATAATAAGAGGTGGTGGTAGTGCAATAAAACGTCCTAAGGGTCCTGAGGTGCTGATGCAAAGCATGCCTATATTTAGGAGTAGTAAATAATAATAATGTTGATTTTTCATTTATAAAAGCGATTTCTAAAGTACTAAAAATCGCATAAGAGCAATTGTCAGCATCCCCCAAAATGTTCCTGTTGCCATACTTAATACTGCTAAAATTATAGCATGTGGCATCCATTTTTTTTCATAAGCCGCAGTAACGGCTGGAGCGGTTGCGATACCTCCAACATTAGCCATGCTTGCAATGGATACCCATGCTGTGTTGACGTTTAAGAGTTTGGCAACTCCCAACATTACAATAAAATGGCTGATGAGCCAGAGTATCAAAAAACCCATGAAACGATAATCAAATTGTATTAAGTTGAATTTTAATTTTAACCCCAGTACTGCCATTACAATAAGAATTAAAAACCCTCCTAGTTTAAGGACAAATTTAAAATTCCAGTTTTTAATTAAATTACTTAGTGAAATTCCAACAAAGGATAAGGCTATAATTTTAGTGATAAAGGAGGAGATGAGAAAATGGGTTAAGCCAACACTTCCCAAAAGAATAATACTAGCTAGTATGGGATTCATTTTGTTTTTAGTATTAGTATGAATGGATTCAGGAGGCGACAAGCCATCGATGCGAAGAAGACGATTTAAAAAATTACTTTTTTTTATGCCCTGAAACATAAAGATGGTCCATATGTTGACTAAAATATTATCCAAAACCAGTATAGTTGAAAATATGGCTTCAGAACAAGCAACTAATTCTTTTAAAACTAGCTGGCTGGTACTACCACCAATCCAACTGCCAACGACAGGGGGGATACCTTTCCAAAATTCTTGTTTTATCAAAAAGTCTTGAACAAAATCACTATTTCTGAAAAATAGAATTAGACCAATGGGAAATACAGCTATCCAAAAAGATCCTGAAAGAAAGACTAAAATGGGTTTCCAACCAATGGATTTTAGTTGACTAAGAGACAAGCTACTCATTACAGCTACTATTGCAATTGGAATAAAAAGAGCTTTGCTGAGGTCATGAATTTCATCCTCAGAAAAATCTTTTTGTACTAAAGCAGATACACCGGCAGGGATCAGATAAGCTAATAAAATTGAAGGTACCCAATTAAAGAAGGTAGTTAACCAGGGGTGTTTTTTTTGCGTTATAAAACGAATGAACAAAACAGTACATATAACAATAATCCCTGGAAATAACACTTTGATAAAATGAATTTAAATTTAAATATAATGCAATTATTTTAGGTATATATATTAATTAAAAGAGTTGTCTGTCAATAGCCTAAGACAAAAATAAATTGATAAAAATTTGTTTTTGATAAAAGCTATGTTATTTTTGTAATGATTTATTTAAACATGAATTATATTTTCTTTTACAATAACAACTTTTATTTCTTCTATTCAGGAGCAGATAGGACTTTGTAGTATTTGAAATAAAATATATAAAACTTAAAGTCCTGATTTATCGGGACTTTTTTTTTGGATACAATGAGTAAAAACATAAACATAGCAATTCAGGGGGTCAAAGGATCTTTTCACCATGCAGTAGCAATAGGCTATTTTGGCGATGGATTGTCTCTTTTAGAATGTGAAACATTTGATGCTACCGTAACTGCTTTGCTTCAGGGCAATGCTCAGAAGGCCGTGATGGCCATAGAAAATTCTATTGCTGGATCTATTATTCCTAATTATGCACTTATTGACCAAAATGATTTACAAATTGTTGGCGAGTATTCATTAGGTATTCACCATAATTTAATGGTCTTAAACGGGCAAAAGATAAGCGATATTAAAGAGGTACATTCTCATCCAATGGCGCTGCTTCAATGCAAACATTTTTTCCAAGCGCATCCACACATACGTCTGGTAGAGGCTGAAGATACTGCCGATGAAGCTCGAAGAATTGCAGCTTTTAAAATAAAAGGAGTTGGTGCTATTGCTAGCAAAGAAGCTGCCGTGCTTTATGATTTGTCTATTTTAGCACCTTCTATACAAACCATTCAAAACAATGTTACCCGCTTTGTGATTATACAAAAAAAAGGCGTGTTAGTTCCACAAGAAAAGATAAATAAAGCGGCACTTAAATTCACCTTAGACCATCAAAGGGGTAGCCTAGCTGCTGTTCTTAATGTTGTAAGTGATTGCCAATTGAACCTAACCAAAATACAATCGTTACCTGTCATTGAAACTCCGGGTAAATATGCTTTTTTTCTTGATGTAACTTTTGACAGTTTTAAGCATTATGATAAGGCACGACAATTAATTTCCATTATGGCCTCAAAATTTAAAATATTAGGCGAGTATACCCAGCACATGCTATGATCAAAACAGCTAACCGTTTAGAGAGTGTTCAAGAATACTACTTTTCACGTAAATTACGTGAAGTTGCACAAATGGTTGCTGCAGGTAACCCTGTAATTAATATGGGTGTTGGTAGTCCAGATTTAGCACCCCATCCTGAGGTGGTAACTGCATTCCATGACTCAATGTCACATCCCAAGGCGCATATGTATCAAAGTTATCAAGGGTTGCCTGCCTTGCGAGAAGCCATCGTTTCTTTTTATGATACACATTATAAGGTAAAGTTAGATCCTGAAACGGAAGTATTGCCTTTGATGGGATCAAAAGAAGGTATTATGCATATTTCTATGGCGTTTTTGAATAAAGGAGACGAGGTATTGATTCCCAATCCTGGCTATCCTACCTATGCTTCTGTGACAAAACTATTGGAAGCAACGCCTGTTTTATATGATTTAACAGCTACCAATAATTGGCAACCTGATTTTGAATCGTTAGAAAAATTAGACACATCACGTGTAAAAATTATGTGGATTAATTATCCGCACATGCCAACAGGAGCCGATGCACAAGACGCAACCTTCGATCGTTTAATTACTTGGGCGAAAGTACGCAAGGTGTTATTGGTCAATGATAATCCTTATAGTTTTGTCTTAACCGAAAACCCAAAAAGTATACTGTCTCGTCCTGGCGCTATGGAGGTTGCGATTGAATTAAATTCATTGAGTAAATCTTTTAATATGGCCGGCTGGCGTGTAGGATTGTTAAGTGGAAAAGAAGCTACCATACAATCGGTTTTAAAAGTGAAAAGCAATATGGATTCCGGAATGTTTTACGGCATTCAGCATGGGGCAATTGCTGCTTTAAAAGCAGACAAAGCCTGGTTTGAAAGCCTGAATACTATTTATAGAAAACGCCGCCGCCTCATGGAGGTCCTCGTCACTAAATTTGGTGCGGAATTTGACACCAAAAGTGTGGGCTTATTTGTGTGGGCAAAATTACCTAAAGGCTCTCCAGATTCCGAAACGTTTATAAATACAATATTACAAGAAAAACATATTTTCATTACTCCGGGGACTATTTTTGGAAGCCAAGGTGCTGGCTATATTCGTTTTTCCCTTTGTGTTTCAGAGTTCACTATTGAAGAGGCTATAAAACGTTTTGAGGTATGAGAATAGGAATCATAGGTTTAGGATTAATAGGAGGTTCTTTTGCGTTAGCAGCAAAAAAGTATACCGTAAGTGTCAAGCTCTATGGTCAAGATCACAATCCTGAACACGTAAAAGAAGCCTTGTCATTAGGAATAATCGACCAACAATTGGAAGAACATATTATTCCTGAAATGGATGTTATCATTCTTGCGATACCTGTAGATGCTTCTTTAGATATTGCCATTACTATTTTAGACAAAATGAATGACAATGCCTTGCTTATGGATGTAGGCTCTACAAAGGCTGCGATTTGCAATAAACTAGCATTACACTCTAAGCGCAATCAGTTCTTAGCAACTCACCCTATTGCAGGAACCGAATTTTCTGGACCTTCAGCAGCCTTTTCAGAGTTGTTCGCGGGGGAAGCACAAATCTTATGTGAAGCGAATAAAACGCGCCCAGATTTATTGGAGTGGGCAATGCAGTGGTTTCGAAACATGAACATGAATGTAGATGAAATGGAGGCTGAAGCACACGATAAACACATTGCATATGTTTCGCATATTTCGCATATTTCTTCCTTTATGTTAGGGAAAACAGTAATGGAAAAAGAGCAAGACGAACGGACTATTTTTAAAATGGCAGGTAGTGGATTTGCTTCTACCGTTAGATTAGCAAAAAGTTCTCCAGCTATGTGGACCCCTATTTTAAAACAAAATAAAGAAAATATTTTAGAAGTATTAAGGGAATATATTTCCAACTTAGAAAACTTTGAGCATCTTTTAAAAACGGATGATTATGAGCCTATCTTTGAACAAATGAAAAGCACCAATGCCATTAAAACTATTTTGGCAGGAATCAATAAAAAAAACATAACAGAATAATAAATTAATAATGGAAAATAAAAAAGAAATGCGCCAGTGGCTAACCAATTTTGGATTAGATCATCCTCTTGTAATTGGAGGTCCTTGTAGTGCAGAAACAGAAGAGCAAGTATTGAAAATTGCGCACGAATTGAAAGATACCGATGTAACGGTATATCGTGCTGGTATTTGGAAACCAAGAACTCGCCCTGGAATGTTTGAAGGGGTAGGTGCCATTGGTTTAGGCTGGTTGAAAAAAGTAAAAGAACAAACAGGGTTATTGACCGCTACAGAAGTTGCAAACAAAGACCATGTAAAACTAGCATTAGACAATGATGTTGATATTCTTTGGATTGGTGCGCGTTCTACGGTAAGCCCTTTTATTATGCAAGAAATTGCAGATGCGCTAGAAGGGACTGATAAAATTGTATTGGTAAAAAATCCAGTAAATCCAGATTTAGCTTTATGGCTTGGTGGTGTAGAACGATTATATACTGCCAACATCAAAAATCTTGGACTTATTCACCGTGGTTTTTCTACTTATGAAAAAACAAAATACCGTAACATTCCAGAATGGCAAATTGCCATTGAGGTTAAAAATAAATTTCCTGATCTTCCAATGATTTGTGATCCTTCGCACATTGGTGGAAAAAGAGATTTGATTTTTGATATTTCACAAGCAGCCTTAGATCTTAATTTTGATGGGTTAATGATTGAAACTCACACTGATCCTGATAATGCATGGAGTGATGCAGCACAGCAAGTAACTCCAGAACGTTTGGTAGAGATCATGAATGATTTAAGAGTACGTGTTGAGACAACAGATAAAGAAGCGTATCAAAATGAATTAAACATTCTTAGAGCTCAAATTGATGTGATTGATCAAACTCTTTTAGATACCTTAGGTAAGCGAATGAAAACCGCTGTTCAAATTGGAACGATCAAAAAAGACAATAATGTAGCAGTCTTACAAAACAAACGTTGGAATGAGATTTTAGGAAAAATGATTTTAGAAGGAGAAGAACGTAATTTATCTGAAGAGTTTATTTTACGTGTCTTTAAAGCGATTCACCAAGAGTCTATTAATCAACAAGAGAAAATCATTAACGCCTAATAAACTTTAAAAAACAACCAACAACTCTACAAACAATAGGCTATGGATTTAGTAGTATTGATGCGTAAAGCGCGAATAATTTTAGAGCCCTATTGGCTTTTATCTATTGGAGTTTGTGTTATGTGTGGACTTTTACTTGGAGTGCCTTCAGAGCTCAATAGCTACGGAGAAGCCGTAAGCTTTTTACTGGCAGGCCCGCTGCAATTAGGGTTATGTATTTTTTTTTTAAACCTCGCAAATGGGATAATACCAACCTTTTACCATCTTTTAGATGGTTTTAAGCCGCTTTTGACCATCCTTTTAGCGTACACACTTGTTACACTTCTAACCCTTGTAGGGTTCGTTTTTCTTGTCATTCCGGGGTTTGTAGTAGCCTTAGGTTTTTCCATGACCTATTATATTATTGCCGAAAACCCTGAAATAACTTTTAATGAAGCCATGGAAAAAAGTTGGAATTTAACCCACGGCTTTAAAATGGAACTTTTTATTTTAAATCTCCGTTTTATTCCTTGGTATATTCTAGGATTGTTATGTTTTATTGTGGGTGTTTTTGCAGTAGTCCCTTGGCATAATTTGACCCTTTCACTTTATTATCAATATTTAAAGGAACACCAATCTGCAAGCTAAGTGTTCTTAGCTTTTCCACTTTTTCAGTAATCTTTTGACTCCTCTAAAACCATGAACGAAAAATCCATTACTCGCTATACCGAAAAAGAGGAAAGATTAAATATTGGCACCCATGCTTTTGGTTTATTAACCAGTATTCTTGCCTTCCCCTTTTTACTTTTAAAAGCAGCCGATTTTGAAGGCTTTTGGAAACCCGCTAGTTTGATTATTTACGGTCTTAGTCTAATTCTGTTATATGCTGCTTCTACTTTTTATCATTCAGCCAAAGACACCTTGCGAAGAAGGAAATTAAATATATTTGATCATGCGGCCATATATGTTCTAATTGCAGGTACTTATTCACCTTTTACGCTCATTGTTTTAGAAGGTTATTTAGGATGGCTTGTTTTTTTTCTTACTTGGTCTTTTGCCTTTATAGGGATTGTTGTAAAGCTATTTTTCACAGGAAGGTTTGATATTCTCTCTACAATCCTTTATGTTTTTATGGGCTGGCAAATTGTGTTTGTATACCGAACACTTATTGAAAATTTAGCCACACAAGGGCTGCAATTACTTTTTTTAGGAGGTATTTTTTATACAGTAGGTGCTTTGCTCTATTCTATTAAGAAAATACCTTACAACCATACCCTATTCCATGTGTTTGTTCTTTTAGGGAGTCTCTGCCACTTTTTTAGTGTGTATTATTTTATCTGATAAATTGATCGAAAAGAGCGATTAAAAGTTAAATGTTTTGGGTTTTTACTGAACTTTTTCTGTTTTTTTGACAAACATTATTTTGCTTTATTCCTCCTCCCTATGATCGATTCCTATTACGGTTAAAATTTTTTGGGCGCTCTCGTTTGTTGGGTCTGCCTTGTTGTTTTTTTGTAAGGGAACCATCCACAACGTCAGCGCCATCCATAAACGGGTGATCGCCCATACGGGGTACCTGTTGTTTGATTAATTTTTCAATTTCTTTTAGGTATGGACGTTCGTCTCCCATACAAAATGAAAGCGCAATTCCGCTAGCACTGGCACGACCGGTTCGTCCAATTCTATGCACATAGGTTTCAGAAACATTGGGTAAGTCATAATTAATGACTAAGGCCAAATCATCCACATCAATTCCTCTAGCTGCAATATCGGTTGCTATGAGCACTTTTAGTGAGCCATCTTTAAAGGAACCTAATGCTTTTTGGCGTTGCAATTGAGATTTATTTCCATGAATTGCACCTGATTTTATGTTTGCATTATCCAGTACTTTTACAATTTTATTGGCACCGTGTTTAGTGCGTGAGAACACTAAAACAGAGTCTGATCTTCGTCCTTCCAACAGATGGATTAATAGCTTTGGCTTGTTTTTTTTACTGACAAAATACACACCTTGTTCAACTTTTTCTGCCGTTGCTTGTTGTGGTTTTATGGTTACCCGCTCAAAAGCACCTAACATTTTTTGTGACAGCTCCACGATGGTTTTAGGCATGGTTGCAGAGAAAAAAAGAGATTGTCTTTTGGGTGGGAGTTTGGAAATAATTTTTTTAACATCATGAATAAAGCCCATGTCGAGCATTTGATCGGCTTCATCTAAAACCACATATTTTAAATCACGAAAGGTAATGAAACCTTGATTCATTAAATCTAACAAACGTCCTGGGGTGGCCACTAAAATATCAACTCCTTGTTGGAGGTTTGCAACTTGTTTTGATTGTTTTACACCACCAAAAATCACGGTATTCTGCAGGTTGGTAAACTGACTATAGGCCGTAAAATTTTCGGCAATTTGTATAGCAAGCTCCCTGGTGGGAGTTACTACAAGGGCTTTAATTTTTCGTTTCCCTCCCGAATTATTTTCCCTGATCAGGTGATTTAGAATAGGAATTCCAAAAGCAGCTGTTTTTCCAGTTCCTGTTTGGGCTACTCCCAATAAATCATGTCCTTTTAACAGGATAGGGATGGCTTGTTCTTGAATTGGAGTGGGTTGAGTATAGCCTTGTTTTTCTAGAGCTTTTAGAATGGGGTCTTCTAGTTTTAAGTCTTTAAATGTCATAGATATGATTAGGGTGCTAAAGTACGCTTATATTTTAGGCCGTTGCTTTGGTATCGAGTGCTCTCTTACTTTTAAGCTAAGGCATTAGCAATTCGCTTTACTGCTTCTTGAATATTTTTTACAGAAGCGGCGTATGAAATTCTAATACAATTATCATTTCCAAACGCATCCCCCGTAACAGTAGCTACGTGCGCTTCTTCTAATAAGTATAAAGCAAAATCACTTGAATTTGAGAATGTTTTTCCGCGTAGGGTTTTTCCAAAATAGTGAGAAATATCAGGAAACACATAAAAAGCACCTTCGGGTTGGTTTAACCTAAATCCTGGAATGGCACTTAATAACTTAATAATCATGACGCGTCTTTCTGCAAATTCATCAATCATGTATTTGATTTTACTGACGGGTGCATTCAACGCTGCAATTGTAGCCCTCTGTGCAATACAATTTGCACCAGATGTTATTTGACCTTGCATTTTATTACAGGCTTTTGCTATCCATTCTGCAGCACCAATATATCCAATACGCCAGCCAGTCATGGCAAATGCTTTTGCAACACCATTTACAGTAATGGTACGATCGTATAATTCTGGAATTGCTGCAATACTAAAGTGAGCTGTTCCGTAGTTAATGTGTTCGTAAATTTCATCTGAAAGAATGAAAACATCGGGATATTTTTCTAATACTTTTCCAAGAGCACGGTATTCCGTTTCGCTATAAATAGTTCCACTAGGGTTATTAGGAGAGTTAAACATCACCATTTTTGTTTTGGGAGTTATGGCATCTTCCAGCTGTTCTGGGGTTATTTTAAAATCTGTCTCTATTGAAGAAGGTATTATGATGGATTTTGCTTCTGCTAAGGTTGCAATTGCAGAGTAGCTCACCCAGTATGGCGCAGGAAGTAATACTTCGTCTCCAGGATCTAATAATACCATACATAGATTGGCAATCGATTGTTTTGCTCCTGTTGAAACAACAATCTGGGAAGAGACATAGTTCAGGTTATTATCCCGTTTAAATTTAGTACAAATAGCATCTTTTAAATCAGCATATCCATCTACAGGGCTGTAGGAGTTGTAGTTGTCTTTTATGGCCTGTATGGCTGCATCTTTAATGAATTCAGGGGTGTTGAAATCGGGTTCGCCTAGGCTTAATCCAATAACGTCAATTCCTTTGTTTTTTAATTCTCTGGCTTTTGCTGCCATGGCAAGCGTTGCGGAAACAGGCAAGCTGTTGATCCGTGCTGAAAGTTGATCCATGATTATTTTTTAGCTGGGCTGAACCCCCATTTGTTTTAAAAATCTAAAGTGCGAAAGTATAGCACTTCGGGTTGTTTTATATTCGTTGTAGGGTAAATTAAATTCTCTAGCTGTTTTTCTCACAATATCACTAATCTTAGTGTAATGTACATGACTAATATGTGGAAAAATATGATGCTCAATCTGATGATTTAACCCACCCGTAAACCAATTTACAAAGCGGTTTTTGGTTGAGAAATTTACAGTGGTAGTTAGTTGATGAATTGCCCAGGTATTTTTCATAGTTCCAGAACTTTCAGGAATAGGCATTTCAGCGTCTTCCATTATATGTGCTAGTTGAAATACTATGCTTAAGATTAGCCCGGCCGTATAGTGCATCACTACAAACCCCATTAAAACAGCCCACCAAGGTGCATTAATAAAAGTCATAGGGATAATAATCCAGATACTCCAGTACATGACTTTGGTTATAAATAAACCAGCCCACTGAAGGCTAGGTCGTTTGCTGTTTGCATAAGATAATTTTTTTTTCATGTAGCGTTTCATTTGCTGTAAATCAGTAAATATTGCCCAGTTAATAGTTAGTAACCCATATAAAAAAAAGAAATATAAATGTTGAAACTTGTGATGTGGCATCCATTCAGCATGCCTAGAAAAACGCAAAACCCTTCCAGCCTCAAGATCTTCATCATGTCCATGAATATTTGTATAAGTGTGATGCAGTAGGTTATGTTGAATTTTCCAGTTAAAAACGTTACCAGCTAAAAAGTAGATACTACTTCCCATAAATTTATTTACCCAAGGATGCTTTGAAAAGGAGCCATGATTTCCATCATGCATAACATTCATACCAATACCAGCCATTCCAACTCCCATAACAACAGCTAGCAATAGTTTTAGCCAAAGGCTAATACTTAGTAGAATAATCAATAAATAGGGTGCTATTAAAAGCGAAAACATTACAAATGTTTTTAGGTATAGTTTCCAGTTTCCAGTTTTAGGAACTTTTTTTTCTTTGAAATAGTTGTTTACCCGCTGGTTTAAAGTTTTTAAAAATTGTTTAGGGTCTTTTCGAGAAAAGCGAAGGCTTTGTGTAGCTTGCATAAAAAAAATTATTAATGTAAAAATAGTCGAAAAAAACTTCTAATCAAAACTTCACTTTGGATAAGCTTATAAAATTATTTCCTGCACTTTCAGACACTCAAATAGCACAGTTTGAAAGATTGCCTGCTCTTTATGAAGAGTGGAATTCTAAAATCAATTTGATTTCAAGAAAAGACATGGATTTTTTTTATGAGCGGCACCTATTGCATTCCCTTAGTATTGCTAAATTTTTAGAATTTTTGCCAAGTGCCAAAGTATTGGATGTTGGAACGGGCGGCGGTTTTCCTGGCATCCCCTTGGCTATATTATTTCCACAAACTCATTTTTTTCTTATTGATAGCATTGGTAAAAAAATAAAAGTAGTTGAGGAGGTTACAGCAGCTTTAGACATTAAAAATGTTTTGGCCACAAAAATACGTGCAGAGAATTTTACTGAAAAAGTAGATTTTGTAGTGAGTCGTGCTGTCTCAAAAATGGATTTCTTTGCTCCATTGGTTAGAAGAAATATTCGCTCTACACACAAGCATGTTTTAAAAAATGGGATTTTATATTTAAAAGGTGGTGATCTTACCGAAGAGCTATCTAAGTTTCCAAAGGCACAACAGTTCTCTTTAAAAAAGCACCTTTCAGATTCCTTTTTTGAATCAAAAAAGTTGGTTTATTTACCTTTATAGACTTTCCTTTTAATTTATGATAGTATTTAATGTATTACTCTAAAAACGGATAGCGATAATCAGTTGCGGGTACAAAGGTTTCTTTAATTAACCTAGGCGATACCCATCGCATTAAATTGGATGCAGATCCTGCTTTATCATTAGTTCCTGAGCCTCTCGCGCCTCCAAAGGGTTGTTGGCCTACAGCTGCACCTGTGGGTTTGTCATTTATATAGAAATTTCCAGCGGCGTTTTCTAACGCAGTAAGAGCCTCTTCAAGCGCATAGCGATCTTGAGAAAATACTGCTCCTGTGAGGGCGTATTCTGAAGTTTGATCAACCAATGAAAGTGTTTCAGCCCATTTGGAGTCTGGATAAATATAAAGTGTTACCAGGGGACCAAACAGTTCTTTTTTCATGGTGGTGTAATGTGGATCTTTGGTTACCACTACGGTGGGTTCAACAAAATATCCTTTACTGTCGTCATATCTACCTCCTGCAATAATTTCAGCTTGTGGATCTTTTTTTACATGTTCAATAGCATTTGCTAATCGATCAAAAGCACCTTGATGAATAACTGCCGTCACAAAATTTTCAAAATTTTCTGGAGAACCCATTTTAACGGTTTTTAAGTCTGTTTTTACATGGTCAATAATTTCGTTTGCAATTGATTCTGGAAGATATACACGTGAGGCAGCAGAACATTTTTGCCCTTGAAATTCAAAGGCACCTCGAATAATTCCCGTAGCTACTTCTTTTGGGTTGGAGGATGAGTGTGCTAAAATAAAATCTTTTCCGCCAGTTTCACCAACAATTCTAGGGTATGAGCGATATTGTCCAATGTTGGCACCAATTTTACTCCAAATATTCCTAAACACTTCTGTAGATCCTGTGAAGTGAATTCCTGCAAAATCTTTACTTTCGAGTACAGTATTAGTAATCATTTCGGGATCTCCAAACACCATGTTTATTACGCCTTCTGGAAGTCCAGCTTCTTTGAATATTTCCATAAGAATATTGGCTGAAAACACTTGATGGTCACTAGGCTTCCATACTACAGTGTTTCCCATCATTGCTGCACTTGCACAAAGATTTCCGGCAATTGCTGTAAAATTAAAAGGACTTACAGCATATACAAATCCTTCAAGAGGGCGGTAGCTTAAACGGTTCCAAACACCTTTTTCATTATCAGGTTGATTTTCGTAAATTTCTTGCATAAAGGCTACGTTGAATCTCAAAAAATCAATGTATTCACAGGCTGCATCAATTTCAGCCTGGTGAATGGTTTTTGATTGCGCAAGCATAGTCGATGCATTTATTTTTGCCCGATACGGGCCAGAAACAAGTTCTGCAGCTTTAAGAAAGATAGCTGCTCTAGATTCCCAGGGCATTTGACTCCATGATTTTCGTGCTTCAAGAGCAGCATTAATGGCTTCATTGACATGCCCTTTATTTGCTTTATGATATACTCCAAGTTTATGCTTGTGGTCGTGTGGAGGTTGAATCGTTTCAGTTTCTCCTGTGGTAACATCTTTGCTCCCAATGCGCATAGGAACATCAATTGTCTCATTGTACATCTTAGCATAGGCGACTAATACAGCCTTTTTTTCAGAGCTTCCTGGTGTATAAGGTAAAATGGGTTCGTTGGTTGGATAGGGTACTTGGAAAACGCTATTTGCCATATTCTTTTTTTATAAAAGTATATATTTAAGATTAAATGGCACATACTAAAAAGTGGCTTAATTTAAAATGTACGGAACACTTAATTTAAAGGCCGGAACTTCAACATTAAATTTCTGGGCAGTAGTAAAATTAATCATTACATAGGTGCCTGACATTGAGCCTAAAAGCGATGTGATTAGACTACCCGATTTATATGTATAAATCTCACCATATCTTAAAATAGGCTTGACGCCCACCACACCACTTCCGTTAACATAATGGGGTCGGTTGGTGGATTCTAGAATTTTCCAGTGACGCGAAATTAATTGAACCGTGTCTTTACTTTGGTTTTCAATAGAAATATAATACGCAAAAGCATGATGTTGAAGTGCTTCTTTTGAAAAGGTGCCTTCAAATTTTACTTCAACAGATATTTTAATTCCTTTTGTAATTTGCTGAATCACTTCTTATTGTTAGTTTCATTTTAATAAATATAGTAAAAAGAATATTTTCTTTTTAAAAATAATTAATTCTGTAATTCAAAAGAATTTGCGTTCCCAACACCTATTAAAGCATCGTATTGCATTCCTAAATTCCGATAATACACAAGCACATGGTATTCATTTTCTGTAAGGGCATGGGAATCACTAAGTGCATTTTTTTTGATTACATCCCCCTCTTTTATAACGTATTTGTAATTGTAAAAGCCTTGTTTCAAAAGAAGCACACCTTCATAAATCTCTAAAGCCGGATTGTAATACATTTTGTTTTGATCCTTCAATGCATATGAATTAAAATTACCATAAATGAATATTTCTTCATCGTTAAGTTTATAGTCCGCGGCCAAACTAAAATACACATAACCATAATCGGCTTCTGTATCAGAATTTCCAGGTAACATAATATTTCTTACTTCGTATTTTCCATTAATATCAGGCGCAAAAGTATAGCTTGTATACAGTCTGGGAATGTTGATATTTAAATAAGATTCGTATAGAGAAGCCCTGTTTATATAGCTAATATTGGGTGTGGTAATTCGAAGGTCTTTGGTGTCAAAGTAAAAATATTCATTTCCACCTTCAAATTGTGCAGGAAGTTCATATCGATATTCTATTTTTTTACCATTGAAATATTGAGGTTTTAAATCAGTTATGGTTGTGTCCCACTGTTGGTTTTGAAGGATGACTACATGAATATTTTCATTGGGATTTCTGAAATTTATTTGATTAGGTGTTATGGAAAAATGAACAGATTGATGGGTGATAAAACGATCCATGTTTTGTGTTCTATACACCCCCACTTGAACGGATGCTTTTGAGTCATATATACAAAAACGCCTTGAAAAAACAAGTTCATCTTGACTTGAGTATACCTCCAAAGCATAATTTCCTGACACTTTAAACTGTATGTTTTCATTGGGAAGTTCTAATTGGTAATGGGTATAGTTTTGCAAGGTGTTGAAGGAAGTCATGTAGTCATCAATTCTTAGGTTGTCAAAGCCTTCTATGAATTGATTTTTAAATAATTTGGAAGGCGTCCAGTCATGATTGTAATAACTAATTCTATAATAATAGTCCGCTTCATCGCCATTTAGGTCATCAAATTTTAGAAAAAATTTCTCACCTATGGAAATAATAGGGAACGCATTATTATGTTGAAAACCTAAAAACTGAACTGTTTTAATATAGTCTTTAGCGGTATAATTTATTCCTTCTTGTGCAATACTATTAAATAGAGTTCCCATAGTAAACAAAAGGATAAAGAGGCTTTTCTTTTCCATCATTAGTAAAGATATACCTTCATTGTGGCTTAACCAAATTGAGTTTATTCAATCCAAAAGACTACGCAGCTATTTAGAATGAATATAAACAGTGTCTTTTCCTTTCATTTTGCCTCAATGAAAAGAGTGTTTATTAGTAAATTTGGATGATTTTTAGAACTAAACAATTTAATGGATATAGCAAAAAATATTCGAATTCGTAGAGGTGCCAAACTGAATTTAAAAGGAATGGCCGAAAAAATACTTACTACTAATATTTATTCTTCAACCTATGCGCTTAATCCCAACGACTTTTTTGGTCTTGTTCCCAAACTTTTGATTAAAGAGGGTGATGTTGTTAAGGCTGGTGATCCTATTTTTTTTAGTAAAAAAGAACCAAGGGTCAAAGTGGTCTCTCCTGTTTCAGGAACTATCAAAACAATAGCGCGAGGAGCCAAAAGAAAGATTGAAAATATCATCATAGAATCTGACGGTAAAAAGGAACAACGTTTACACAAAGTTGACCATTGGAAATCTCTTGGTCGTAATGGATTAATTTCACTATTATTAGAAAGTGGAAGCTGGCCATTTATAAAGCAACGTCCCTACGGAACTATTGCCCATCCAGATGACTTACCCAAAGCTATTTTTGTTTCAACAATAAACACCGCTCCTTTGGCAGCGGATTTCCAGTTTATATTAAAATCAAATCTTGACAACTTTAAGTCAGGATTGGAGGTGCTTAATAAATTAGTAGATCAGGCTGTTTTTTTAGGAATTGACAGAGATTTTTCAGGGCCTTTTGCAGAGATTGAAAATGTTCAAAAATATACTGTTTCAGGACCCCACCCAGCAGAAAATGTAAGTATACATATACAAGAATTAAGTCCTATTAATATGGGTGATAAAGTGTGGATTGTTGCTGCAGAAGATGTAGCTAACATTGGAAGCTTTGTTCAAACAGGAGTTCAGGAACTTAAGCGTACCGTTGCCATTGCTGGAAATGCGGTAAATCAACCAAAATATTTTTTTACGAATGTAGGGGTAGAACTCTCTTCAATGCTTTCAGAAACAGGCATTACTGGAAATCAATTACGTTGTATTAATGGCGATGTCCTTTCGGGAAGCACTTCTCATGTAAAAGGTTTTTTAGGATATTATAATAATTTAGTTTCTGTTATTCCTGAAGGAAATGATTATAGAATGTTTGGATGGTTACCTTTTAAAGACAACAATATTTTAAGTTTATCAAACACTTCTTTTTCCAAACTTTTTAACAAAAAAGGCTTTATAGTAGATACTAATTTAAATGGAGAAGAACGTGCACTTGTTGTTACAGGTGAGATGGAAAAAGTCTTTCCATTAGATTTATATCCCATGCAGTTATTGAAAGCCTGCATAATTCAAGATATTGAAAAGATGGAAGCCTTAGGTATTTATGAAGTTGTCCCAGAAGATTTTGGTTTAATTGATTACGCGAATACTTCTAAGTTGGAAGCACAAGAAATCATTAAACAAGGAATAGAGTTAATGATAAATGAAGTAGGATAATATAGACACGTATGAATGCTTTAAGAAAACGTTTAGATGCCCTTAAAAAACCATTTGGGAAGGGACAAAAATTAGAAAAGTTTGCGCCTGCAATCAATGCATTTGATACTTTTTTGTTTGTACCAAACCATACAACAAAAAAAGGAGCACACATTCGTGATGCTGTTGATTTAAAACGAACAATGGTCACGGTAATCATTGCTTTATTACCCGCTTTGATTTATGGAATTTACAATACAGGATATCAGTATTATTCTCAAATGGGAACGCCTTTTACCTTTATAGAGGCTTTTATTCATGGGTCATGGAAAATTGTTCCAATGATCATAGTGTCTTATGTGGTAGGACTTTCTATAGAATTTGGTTTTGCGGTTTATAGAGGCCATGAAGTGAATGAAGGTTATTTAGTAACAGGATTATTAATTCCTATGATTATGCCTGTTGATATTCCTCTTTGGATGGTTGCAATTTCTACAGCCTTTGCTGTTTTAATTGCAAAAGAAGCGTTTGGAGGAACTGGTATGAATATTCTAAACCCAGCATTAACCGCTAGAGCATTTGCCTTTTTTGCGTATCCAACATATATGTCTGGAAACAAAGTATGGGTTTCTGAAGCATCTAGTGTAGATGCTATTTCTGGAGAAACAATATTAGGAATTCTAGCCGCTGGAGGCGATATAAATTATTCTATGTTAGAAATGTTCCAAGGAGCTATTCCTGGCTCCATTGCAGAAACGTCTACTCTTTGGGTAGCAGTAGGCGCTTTAATTTTAATAATTACAGGGGTAGGTAGCTGGCGTATTATTACAGGAGGAATTCTTGGAGCTGCTCTAATGGGAATCTTATTTAACTTATGGGGTGCAAATGCTCTTATGAGTTTTTCATGGATGAATCATTTGGTAGTAGGGGGGTTTGCTTTTGGAATTGTCTTTATGGCTACAGACCCAGTATCTGGTGCACAGACCAATAAAGGGAAATGGATATATGGAGTTCTTGTTGGAATTTTCTGTATTATGATTCGAGTCTTTAATCCTGCATATCCAGAAGGAGTAATGCTAGCAATTCTTTTAATGAATGTGTTTGCTCCTACAATTGATCACTATGTAGTGAACGGAAATATTAAAAAACGTAAAAAACGTTGGGCACTTGCTCAAGAACTTAAATCAGCATAACGATGAATAGAGATAGTAACAAGTATACCTTTTTATTTGCCACAGTTATGGTATTTGTGGTTGCATCGGCTTTGGCCTTTACTGCCACTTCATTAAAAGACTTACAAGCATCAAATGTTCGTAAAGAAAAAATGCAAAATATCTTAGCCACTATTGGTATTGAAACTGATCGTGAAATGGCAGAGACTTTGTATAACAAATATATTGTTGAGGAACTTTCTTTAGTAACAGGAGGAAGTGTAGATACAAATACAAATGCGTTCGAATTGAAATTAAATCACGAACTAAAAAAACCAGTTATCGAACAACGTTTCCCATTGTATGTGGCTAATGTGGAAGGGGTTAAGTCTTATGTTGTTCCCTTGAGAGGGGCAGGCTTGTGGAATGCCATTTGGGGGTACATTGCATTAGAAGAAGACAAAAACACCATCCAAGGTGCTGTTTTTGATCATGTTGGAGAAACTGCCGGTTTGGGTGCAGAAATTACACAACAATGGTTTCAAGATCGTTTTGTGGGAGAAAAAATTTTTGATGCACAAGGAAATTTAGTTGGAATTAGTGTTTCCAAAACTAACAACGATCCTAAAGACCTAGATAAAGACGATCATGAAGTAGATGCTATTTCTGGTGCTACCATAACAGGTGACGGAGTAACAGAAATGATTACTGAACGTTTACAACATTATATACCATATTTAAAAACAGCAGCCACAACGTTGGTTTCTAATTAATAATTAAATGGAAGAAAAAACGGCTACTCCAGTAAAAAAAGCAACTATCCTATTTGTGAATACGGAAAAGGAAGCTCTTTTTTCAAAAAAGAATCGGAAATTATTATCGGATCCTATGGACAATAATAATCCGATTACTGTTCAGGTATTGGGAATTTGCTCAGCACTCGCCATTACGGTCCAATTAAAACCAGCCATAGTAATGAGTGTTTCTGTAATGGTTGTTATGGCTGCCAGTAATGTTATTATTTCATTACTAAGAAATTTAATTCCAAACCGTATTCGTATTATAGTTCAACTTGTGGTTGTTGCATCAATGGTGATTTTAGTTGACCAATTTTTACGTGCATACGCTTATGATGTTAGTAAAGAGCTCTCAATTTTTATTGGATTGATTATTACAAACTGTATTGTAATGGGTCGTTTAGAAGCATTTGCTTTAGGCCATGGTGTATGGAAATCTTTTTTAGATGGTATTGGAAATGCAGCAGGATATGGTTTTATTTTAATAGTTGTAGCGTTCTTTAGAGAGTTGCTAGGATCAGGTAAATTATTTGGTTTTCAAGTTGTGCCAGACGCTCTTTACACAATGGGATATGAAAATAATGGATTGATGTTGTTATCCCCAATGGCTCTTATTACCGTTGGTATTCTGATTTGGATTCAACGTGCACGTAACCGAAGTTTAATTGAAAAAAATTAAGAGTCTCTCATGGAAGCATATTTAAATTTATTCATTAAAAGCATTTTTATAGAGAACATGATTTTCGCCTATTTTTTAGGGATGTGTTCTTATTTAGCGGTTTCAAAAACAGTAAAAACTGCTGTTGGATTAGGATTTGCTGTAATATTTGTGTTAGCAATTACTGTTCCAATTAACTTTTTATTAGATACTTATTTATTACGTCCAGGCGCATTGTCTTGGTTGGGGACTCAATATGCAGACTTAGACTTAAGCTTTTTAAGCTTTATAATGTTTATTGCTGTAATTGCCTCTATGGTTCAATTGGTAGAAATGATTGTTGAAAGATTTGCACCCGCTTTATATGGTGCACTAGGAATCTTCTTGCCTCTAATCGCAGTAAACTGTGCGATTTTAGGAGGTTCTTTATTTATGCAACAAAAGGATTTCTCGGGAGTTGCAGAGTCTGCAGTATATGGATTAGGTTCAGGAATAGGGTGGTTATTGGCAATACTTGCCATTGCTGCTATTCGTGAAAAAATAACCTATTCTAATGTACCCGCTCCGCTTCGTGG
>JBKEHX010000004.1:0-28267 GCA_046711205.1 Flavobacteriaceae bacterium | reverse complement strand
AATTGCTGTTAAATGTTAATTATTTTTTTTGTGCGACAAGGATATCAATCAAAGTGATTGATGCATCTTCCATATCGTTTACAATACTGTCAATTTTTGCAACAATGTAGTTGTAAAATACTTGAAGAATAATTGCAACTACAAGACCAAATACAGTCGTAAGAAGTGCAACTTTGATACCCCCTGCTACCAATGAAGGTTGCATATCTCCAGCGGCTTCAATTTTATCAAAGGCTTGAATCATCCCAATCACCGTCCCCATGAACCCAAGCATGGGAGCCAAGGCTATAAATAATGAAATCCAGGAAACGTTTTTCTCTAATTGTCCCATTTGAACACCTCCGTAAGCAACAACAGCTTTTTCAGCACTTTCAATGCCTTCATCAACACGGTCTAAACCTTGATAAAATATAGAGGCAACTGGTCCTTTAGTATCTCTACAGTATTCTTTAGCAGCATTAATACCGCCTGAAGAAAGAGCAGCTTCAACACTTTCTGTTAATTTCTTAGTGTTTGTTGTTGCTAAGTTTAAGAATATAATACGCTCAATTGCGATTGCTAATCCCAAGATTAAACAAATCAATACAATCCCCATAAATCCTGGGCCACCTTCAATAAAACGTATTTTTAATTCTTGTGTAAAAGAAGCTGATTCAGCTGGTGCCTCATCATCAACATCCTGTGCTATGGTTGTTGAAACAGCTGAATTTGTAAAAATGGTTGCGTTGGCTGTAGCTATAAAACCTAATAAAGTAAGGGCAAAAAATAATTTTTTCATTTTAAATAATTGTTTGTTTTTTTTAATTAAATACAGTTCAAAGATAAAAAAAAATATACACGATATTAATTTTTGCAGAGGGGAAGGGATTCGAACCCTCGATTCCAATGCAATTGGAATACACGCTTTCCAAGCGTGCGCCTTCGACCACTCGGCCACCCCTCTTAATCTAATTTCAAATAAAGCGAAAAATATCTTTTAAAAAAAATATTCTTACTTTTTAAAATCAATTTTTTGGTTTTTAAATACTTTAATGGCATTATTTGAAGTTTTATTGGCCACATCTTTTACTGTTATTCCATAACATTGCGCTACTTTTTCTGCGATTAAAGTCAAGTATTTACTTTCATTTCGTTTCCCTCTATAAGGTGCAGGCGCCAAATACGGAGCATCGGTCTCTAATACTATTGCTTCTATGGGAATTTCATGTAAAAACTGATCTACTTTCCCATTCTTGAAAGTTACAACCCCGCCGATTCCTAATTTGAAATTTAAATTAATTACCTGCTTTGCTTGTTTTAGAGTGCCTGTAAAACAATGGAAAATACCATATAGGTCTTCTGCCTTGTGAGCTTCTAAAATTTCGAAAACCTCATCAAAAGCTTCTCTGCAATGAATTACTATTGGGAGTGCATATTGTTTTGCCCATTTAATTTGCTGATTAAAAGCAGCCTGTTGTTCTTTAATAAATTGCTTATCCCAATAAAGATCAATTCCTATTTCACCGATAGCGCAAAAATTTCGAACTTTTAATTGTTCCGCAACTTTTGCTAACTCTTCTGCTGCATTCTCTTTTACATGGGTGGGGTGCAAGCCTGCCATTAAATGAATACTCTTAGGATATGCTGCTTCCAAAGCATACATTCTTTCTATGTATGCACTGTCAATAGCTGGAATAAAAAAGTGGGCAACTCCTGCAGCAATAGCTTGTTCAACAACCAGTTGTTGATCTTCTTCAAAAACTTCTGCGTATAAATGGGTGTGGGTATCTATTAATTGCATACAAATAATTTTCTCTTAAATAATAACAACGTCAAAGGTACTTAACTCCAAAAAGATCCTTTCAATTTAATTAGAACAATTACTTTTGAAACAGTTAAAACATTCCGTTATACCTTAACCGTCTTTATGAAATATCCTCTTTCTGTTTCACTACATAGCACTAAAACGGGTCATATTATATGTAAAGCACATATTAATGGAGTTGCTGCACAACTTTTAATTGACACTGGAGCCTCCAGCAGTTGCATTCACTCCAAACTTCAAGAAAAATTTAAGCTACGCAGTAAAGGAGATCCTTTTGATGCTGCGGGAGCCAGTCATGGTAAAATGCAAGCCTTTTTAACCCGTAAAGCAACATTACAATTAGGAAGACATGTAGTTGGTAAACTTGCCTTTGTCTTGATAGATCTAACTCATATTAATACTACCCTAGTATCTCAAGGTGCCGCAACAATAGAGGGGATTCTTGGTGCCGACTTCTTGAAAAAGAAAAAAGTGAGTATTGATTATCGTACCCAAAAGTTATGGTTATAACTCAAGTGCTATTCTAGCATCACCCTCCATCAAGAGGCTCAAAGGATCTTCTAGCGCTTCCTTTACAGCTAGTAAAAAACCAACAGATTCTCTTCCATCAATAATTCTATGGTCATAGGATAATGCCAAATACATCATCGGACGAATTTCAACTTTTCCGTTAATCGCAACAGGACGCTCAATAATATTATGCATTCCTAAAATTCCTGATTGTGGGGGATTAATAATAGGCGTAGATAGCATGGAACCAAATACTCCTCCATTAGAAATCGTGAACGTACCACCCGTCATGTCGTCAACGGTAATTTTACCATCACGTGCACGAACAGCCAAACGACCAATTTCTTTTTCAACACCACTAAAAGATAATGCTTCAGCATTACGAACTACAGGCACCATTAATCCTTTTGGCCCAGAAACGGCTACACTAATATCGCAATAGTCGTATGCAATTTTATAGTCTCCTTCCATCATTGAATTTACATCAGGAAAAAGTTTCAAGGCTCTAACTACCGCTCTGGTGAAAAAACTCATAAACCCAAGTTTAACCCCATGCTTTTCAAAAAAGACATCTTTATGTAGTTTTCGAAGATCAAAAATAGGCGCCATGTCCGCCTCGTTAAAGGTCGTTAACATAGCCGTTTCATTTTTGGCTTGCACCAAACGCTCAGCTACTTTTCGGCGTAACATCGAAAGTTTACTTTTTGTTTGACCACGATCTCCCCAGTCAGGCTTTGTTCCCATTGAAGCTGAAGCCTGAACAGCATCTTCTTTTGTGATTCGCCCTGCTATTCCTGTTCCTTGAATCGTGTGTGGATCAATTCCTTTTTCACTTATGATTTTTTTAGCCGCAGGTGAAGGGACATGGGTTGCATAACTCGTTTTTTGAACTACTGCTGCTTTTGGAGCATCAGCTTCTATAGTTGGAGCATCAGCTACTTTTGATGCATCTTCATCTTCTCGCGCTTGTCCTTCAGTGTCTATTAAGCAAACCACAGCGCCTACGTCCACAGCGTCTCCTTCTTCTACTTGAAGGGTGATAATTCCACTTACTTCAGCAGGCAATTCTAGTGTAGCTTTGTCTGAATCTACTTCAGCAATTGGTTGATCCTTTTCCACATAATCTCCGTCAGAAACTAGCCATTGAGCGATTTCAACTTCAGTGATCGACTCTCCAGGTGATGGAACTTTCATTTCTAAAATCATAATCTATTTCTTTGGTTTTCTTATAAAATTATCTTGTGTTGGGTCAAAAACGTAATCAATTACTTGTTGATGACGACGTTGGTATCGGATTGCACTTCCTGCAGCTGGCGCTCCATAATATCGTCTTGTTGCAGGACGGAAACGTTGTGAATTTGGAAGGTGTAATAATAAGAAGCTCCAAGCTCCCATATTTCTTGGTTCTTCTTGTGCCCAAACTATATCAGATGCATTTTCAAACTTTGAAATCACAGCTTCAATTTCATTTAAAGGTAATGGAAAAATTTGCTCCAATCTTACAATGGCAACATCCATTCGGCCCTTCTCTGAGCGTGCTTTATAAAGGTCGTAATAAAATTTACCTGAACAAAATACAACAGAGGTTACCTTTTTTTCTTCTACCGCTTCATCAGAGATCAACGGTTGAAAAGCACCTTCAATCAATTCCTGTTTGGTAGAAACTGCTTGTGGGTGACGTAATAAACTTTTTGGTGTAAACACTACCAATGGTTTTCGGTAATTTGTTTTCATCTGCCTTCTTAAAATATGGAACATATTTGCAGGCGTTGAACAATTAGCTACAAACATATTGTCTTTCGCACACAATTGAAGATAGCGTTCCATTCGCGCAGAGGAGTGCTCTGCTCCTTGCCCTTCATATCCATGCGGTAGTAATAATACGATCCCATTCTGTAGCTTCCATTTGTCTTCTGCAGAAGAAATGTATTGATCCAAAATAATTTGAGCCCCATTTGAAAAATCTCCAAACTGAGCTTCCCATAAGGTCAAGGTGTTTGGGCTTGCCATGGCGTATCCATAGTCAAAACCCATAACCCCATATTCAGAAAGAAGCGAATTATAAACACTAAAATGTCCTTGACTTCCTGAGCTTATTGTATTGAGTAATACTACTTCATTTTCAGAATCCTCTGTTTTTAAAACTGCATGACGGTGAGAGAAAGTTCCCCGTTCCACATCTTGCCCGGACAATCTTACATTATACCCTTCTTGGAGTAAGGTTCCATAAGCCAACAATTCTCCCATTGCCCAATCCAATTGGTCTTTTTTAAAATACATTGCTTTACGATCCGCAATCAATCGTTCAATTTTTCGTAAAAAATCATGTTCAGTTGGTAAAGTGGTTATTGTTTCTGCGGTGGTGTCTAAAAGAGTTTTAGAAACCCCTGTTGCTACCTTCTTGCCCATTTCAATTTCATCAACACGCTCAAAAGTCTTCCATTCATCAGCCATAAAAGGTGTAATGACAGTAGTTTCAATCTTCCTTGAATCCTCAAGGTCGTCCTCTAAAGAGTCTTTATATTCTTTTTCTAAAGACTTTACATATTGATCATCTATAATGCCTGCAGCTTTTAATCCATCAGCATAAATATCTCTTGGATTCTGATGCTTTGCAATAATTTTATACAACTGAGGCTGTGTAAAACGAGGTTCGTCCCCTTCATTGTGGCCATATTTTCGGTAGCCTAAAAGATCAATAAAAACATCTCCTCCAAAACGCATTCTATAGTCTAAGGCAAAGAGTGTGGCATGAACCACAGCCTCTGCATCATCAGAATTTACGTGTAGTACAGGTGAAAGTGTTACTTTAGCAACATCGGTACAATAGGTGCTTGTTCTAGCGTCTAAATAATTTGTTGTAAATCCAATTTGGTTATTAACCACAATGTGCACCGTTCCCCCTGTTCCATAGCCCTTTAATCCTGCCATTTGAACAATTTCATAAGGCAAGCCTTGTCCTGCTATTGCGGCATCACCGTGCACAATAATTGGCAATACTTTATTTGTGTTTCCATCAAACTTATTTTCTAATTTGGCCCGTGTAATTCCCTCAACTATTGCCCCTACCGTTTCTAAGTGTGAGGGGTTGGGCGCAATATTCATGTTAATTTTTTTTCCGGTATCAGTGACTCTTTGAGAAGTCCATCCTAAGTGGTATTTCACATCTCCATCAAAAACAACTTCTTCATAATCTTTTCCATCAAATTCGCTAAAGATGTCTTTGGTTGACTTTCCAAAAATATTGGTTAGAGTGTTTAAACGTCCTCTATGTGCCATTCCCATTACAAATTCTTCTACACCTTGATTGGCAGAGGCCTCAACAATAGCATCTAAAGCGGGTATTAAGGATTCACCCCCTTCCAAAGAAAAGCGTTTTTGTCCTACATATTTTGTGTGTAAAAAATTCTCGAAGCTTACCGCCTGATTTAATTTTTTAAGAATGTGTTTTTTTTGTTCTACTGAAAATTGAGGGTGGTTGTCATTAACATTTAACCGTTGTTGTATCCAATTCAACTTTTCCGGCTTTCGAATGTACATATATTCAATCCCAATAGAATCGCAATATATACGCTGCAAATGCTGAATGATTATTTCTAGTGAACTTGGACCAATGCCCATAATATCACCCGCATTAAAAACCGTTGGTAAATCTCCTTGAGTTAAGCCAAAATTCTCTAGGTCTAAAGTAGGCGTATATTTTCTTCGATCACGAACAGGATTGGTTTTGGTAAACAGGTGACCTCTAGTGCGGTATCCATCTATAAGTTTCACCACTCTAAACTCTTTTTGCACTTGCTCTGAAACCTCCACATAGCTCGTTCCTTCAGAAAAAGTACTGTTTTCTAATCCAAAATCAAATCCCTGAAAAAAGGCCCTCCAGCTGGGCTCTACACTATCTGGTTGCTGTAAATATTGATCATATAGTTCTGCAAAATATGCAGTATGAGCAGCGTTTAAAAACGAATAATTATCCATGTAATAGGTTCATACTAAAATCCTAAGTCCAAAATTACAACTTTTGCCTTTAGTGATTCTTTATTTTATAAAAAATACATGTTTTTATTTAATAAAAACTTTAAATAAACACCTCTTAAATTCATAAAAAACTTTTAGTAAAACATTGATTTATTGAACAACATTTTAATACCTTTTTCCACATGTTTGCACTGGTCGATTGTAATGATTTTTATGCCTCTTGCGAGCGGGTATTTCAACCGCAGTGGGAAGGTAAACCCATGGTTATTCTATCCAATAATGATGGTTGTGTGATTGCGCGAAGCAATGAAGCAAAAGTGTTAGGTATTCCTATGGGCGCACCTGCCTTTCAATACAAACAACAATTTAAACAACAGGGCGTAAAAGTTTTTTCTTCTAACTATCCACTCTATGGCGACATGAGCGGTCGAGTTATGACGATTCTTGAAAAATACACTCCCAACTTAGAGATTTACAGCATTGACGAAGCCTTTTTACAGTTCAAAGGCTTTGAGTTTTTTGACCTAGAAAAAGAAGGTCATAATATGCGTAAGCAAGTACAAAAATGGACGGGCATTCCAGTTTCTGTTGGATTAGCGCCCACCAAAGCATTGGCGAAAATCGCTAATAAAATTGCTAAAAAATTTACAGAGCGTACCCAAGGGGTCTATACTATTGATACAGAAAAAAAACGAATCAAAGCCCTACAATGGACTCAAATAGGTGATGTTTGGGGTGTAGGTAGGCAACACAAAAAGCGCTTGGAAGCAATGGGAGTTAACAATGCTTTACAATTCACACAACTTCCAGATACTTGGGTTCGGAAACACATGAGTGTACTAGGCTTGAGGTTAAAAAAAGATTTATGTGGAATTCCCTCCATACAACTCGAAGAAATTATTCCTGCAAAAAAAACTATCGCCACAACACGTAGCTTTGAGGGAACACTAACACAGTATTCAGATTTAGAAGAGCGCATCTCAACATTTGCTTCTAGCTGCGCAGAAAAAATGCGTAAACAACACAGTAGCTGTAATGTGCTTTTGGTTTTTGTACGAAGTGATCCCCATAAAAAAGGAAGTCTTCCATATCGTAATAGCTGCGTACTCCCTCTACCCTATGCAACCAACTCAACCATGACTTTAAGTAAATATGCTATTTTGGGATTACAGAGAGTATTTAAAGAAGGAATTCATTATAAAAAAGTAGGGGTCATGATTATGGGGCTCGTTCCTACAGAAAAGCGTCAGCTAAGTCTTTTCCAGAATAATAGCGACAAGCATTTGGCGGTCATGCAAAGTGTCGATCGTATTCATAAACGTTTTGGTCCGCATCGTATAAAATTAGCAAATCAGGATTTAAACCGTACCTGGAAAATGAAACAAAAATATTTATCCCATCGATTTACCACCGAACTCAATGAAATTATTACAATAAAATAAAAGATATGAAACCACAAAAATTAGTGTTCTTTCAACCAAACCAAGAGTACCACAAAAAAATGCACTGGGCACAGGAAGGCGTATCTGCAGGCTTTCCTTCCCCTGCTGATGATTTTAAAGAATTGCGCATCAGTATAGACCAAGAAGTAGTACGTAATGAAGAAGCTACTTTTTATGCTCGTGTTTCAGGAGAGTCTATGCAAGGTGCAGGTTTAGATGATGGTGATTTACTAGTCATTGATCGAAGTTTAGAGCCCACAGATAACAAAATTGCCATTTGTTTTATTGATGGAGAATTTACAGTTAAACGCCTTAAAGTAACAAAAGATGAAGTGCTTTTAATCCCAGAAAATCCCAAATATCAACCCATAAGAATGACGGAAGAAAATGAGTTAATTGTATGGGGAATAGTTACTTATGTAGTTAAAAAATTATGATTTAAAACAATATTAAGGGCAATAAAATAGTAGCAGACCGTAATTTGAATTCATCTTTTTTCTATATTTGGCTAACACATAAGTTAATAATGAATAAAGTTCGCGTAGGCGTTGTTGGTTTAGGACGTTTAGGAATTACATACGCAGAAAACATTCGTTTTCATACAAAAAATGTTTCGCTAGTTGCGGTTTGTAGTCAAGTAGAAGAAGAATTAGCAAAAGCTCAAAAGGAGTTAGGAGTAACAAGCTGTTTCAAAAATATTGAAGAAATGATTGCAAGCATTGAATTGGATGCTGTAGTTATTGTTTCACCTTCAAATTATAATGCAAAACAAAGTATTTATTGTCTTAAAAAAGGACTGCATGTCTTTTGTGAAAAACCATTAGCCACAACAATTAAAGCCTGCAAAGAAGTTGAAGTGATTGTTGCAAAAAAACCTTCTCAAGTTTTTATGCTAGGGTTTATGCGTCGATATGATCCCTCCTATTTATATGCTAAAAAATGTATAGAAGCTGGAGAAATTGGCCGCCCCATTCTCTTTAGAGGGTGTAGTGTTGATCCAAATTCAGCGATTGAGGCAGCGTTAAAATATGCGGCCCACAGTCTGGGGAAATTTATTGATATGGTCTTACACGACTTTGATTTAGTACGTTGGTTTTTGAAAGCAGAGCCCACGAGCGTCTATGCTATTGGCGGATGCTATTTACATGAAGAATACAAACAATTCGAAGATGGGGGTAATGTCTCTGCATTATTGAAATTTGAAAACGATGCTATGGCTTTTATTTTTGCCGGCCGCACAGCTGCACATGGATATAATGTAGAAACAGAAATTGTAGGCACTAAAGCAACTCTTAGAATTGGGTCGGTACCTCAAGAAAATTTAGTAGAAATACTCGATACTAATGGCGTGAGAAAGGAATGTTCTCAATCTTTCAACGAACGTTTTGAAGCCACCTTTAGATATGAAATCCAAGAATTTATAGATTGTATTCTAGAAAAAAGACAGCTTGAAATCAATGCGCATGATGGAACTCGAGCTTCCTATATTGCAGAAATAGCTACAAAGTCATTTAAAAATAATAGCTTAATTACACTATGAAAACAATTTCAATTGGTATTGTTGGAATGGGCCGTATTGGCAAAATACACCTTGCTAACATTACAAGATATGTTCCCCTAGCAGAAGTTGTCGCTATTGCACATGCCAATTTAGAGGCGCAAACCTATGCCAAGCAATTTGGCGTTTCACAATTTTATGAAGACATTGAGTCTTTATTGCTAAAAGCGCCCGTAGATGCTTTAATAATAGCCTCTCCCACTTTCTTTCATGCAGAGCACATCAAACTTATAACCCGTGCTGGAAAAGCTATTTTTTGTGAAAAACCTATGGATTTATCCTTAGCTGTGGTGCAAGAAGTTGTTGCGCTTTTAGAAACAACCCAAGTGCATTTTATGGTCGGTTTTAACCGAAGATTTGATCCTAATTTTTTAAAAATAAAAAAACATATTGAAAAAGGAGTTATTGGTACTCCACAACTCATTAACATTACCAGTCGAGACCCAGGACCTCCTTCATTAAACTATTTAAAAACCTCTGGTGGATTATTTGTAGATATGGCCATACATGATTTTGATATGGCTCGTTATCTAATGGATGACGAAGTAGAAAGTGTGTATGCAAGTGCTACCGTTTTTGGGGATACTGCTATTAAAGAATTAGGAGATATCGATACCGCCATAACTACCCTTACATTTAAAAAAGGTGGAATGGCAAGCATAAATAATAGTCGAAATTCAATCTATGGATATGACCAACGTATTGAGGTTTTTGGAAATAGAGGAATGACAGGAGCAAAAAATAAAACACTAGATGATCACTATAGTGCTGATGCAAATGGATTTCATTCGGCTTTACCTCTAGATTTTTTTTAGAACGTTATATCGATTCTTATCGCCTTGAAATCCACGAATTTATCAGTAGTTTAGAACAGCAAAATCCTTCACCAATTAGTGCGAAAGAAGGTTTAAAAAGCATGGTAATAAGCTTAGCTGCTAAAAAGTCCGTTATAGAAAAACGCGTGGTTAGCCTTTCAGAAATAATAGATTAAATAACAAATACTCATGATGACTCTCCTAACTTTTATTGCCTATACCTCTTTTGTTGCTTTGTATTCGTGGTATAAATTACGTAAAGAAAATTTAAACTCACAAGATGGCTATTTTTTAGGGGGGCGGAGTTTAACTGGAGTTGTCATTGCCGGCTCTATGTTATTAACCAATATTTCAACAGAACATTTAATTGGGATGAATGGTTCATCTTATAAAAATGGATTTATCATTATTGCTTGGGAAGTAACCTCTGCCATAGCGCTTATTGTTGCTGCCGTATACTTTGTGCCTAAATATTTAAAAATGGGATTGACCACCATTCCCCAATATTTAGAACAACGTTTTGATAAAACTACCCGAACTCTTGTTGCTTTTTTCTTAATGATTTCTTTTGTTGTTACCTTATTGCCAATTGTGCTGTATACTGGAGCCATTAATCTAGAAAGTATTTTTAATGTCTCAGAAGTCCTAGGTGTTTCACAACAACAAGGAATTACTATAACTGTTATTGGCATTGGTTTTTTAGGTTCTTTATATGCTATTGTAGGAGGCTTAAAAGCCGTGGCTGTTTCTGATACCATAAATGGATATGGTTTATTAATTGGTGGCTTAGCAGTGCCTTGTATTGCTTTGGTAAGTATTGGTGACGGAAATCTTTGGACCGGATTAAAAACCGTTTACGAGCATGCACCTGAAAAGTTTAATGTAGTAGGTGCCTCAGACTCTATTATGCCTTTTAGTGTTCTGTTCACTGGTCTAATCATTAACCAGCTTTATTTCTGGAGCATGAACCAAACCATTATTCAGCGCGCCTTAGGTGCTAAAAGTTTGGTTGAAGCACAAAAAGGATTGCTATATACGGGCGTGTTGAAAATTCTAGTTCCTTTAATTATTATTCTTCCAGGTGTAATTGGCTTTTATTATTACGGAGATAGCCTATATGAGGATCAGGATATGATTTATCCAGAGCTCATCAAGAAAATATTTCCCGTGGGACTTATTGGCCTGTTTGCAGCAATTGTAATGGGAGCAGTTTTAAGCACTTTTAATAGTGTTTTGAATAGTGCTGCCACCATTTTCAGTATTGATATTTATAAAGGTATTTTTGAGAAAGATTGTACCGATAAAAAGTTAGTTAGGGTTGGAAAATTGACTTCTACTGTTTTGGCTTTCTTTGCCATCCTTGTTGCGCCTTTTGTAGCTAATGCCCCCGATGGTCTTTACCAATTACTACAGCAATTAAATGGTATTTTCTTTATTCCTATTGCCTCAATTATGTTGGCAGGATTTTTTACTAAAACTATTTCAGCCACCGCAGCTAAAGCCGCTTTGGCTATTGGTTTGACATTTTATATTCTCACTACATTTATTTTTCCTGTAGACATCCATTTTGTTCATTTATGGGGAATCGAGTTTCTATTGAATGTAACTGTGATGTTTGGGGTTTCTTCTTTTTATCCACAGTCACAAATAGAATGGGAGGCACAACCACCATTAATGGACTTAAAAACATGGAAGTATACCAAACCGTTTTCTATTTCTCTTTGTGTGATTACGGTTTTAATCTATGTCCTTTTAGGAAGTTAAAGGCCTTGTGTGTTTTTTAAGGCCCTATTCCATTAAAACTTTATGAAAAAGCTTAGCAAGAAAAGTTGCCAATTGTTCACTTGTCAAATTTATGTCTGACGTCTGGGTAGCAATAAACAATTCAGGAGGAGCCCCAACCAGCATAAAACTTAAGAGCAAAAACTCATGCTTTTCGTTAAAAGTTTTTATTTTTTTTGAAGATTTTAAATCTCTTATTAAATTTTTAACAATTGTTTTGATTATTGCGCTCTGGTATGAACTTTGTCTAATATGCGCCTGATTAATAATATGAAACTGAATCATTTCAGGGGTCCCTATTATATTATAGTAACTTTTAAATGTGCCGTACAAGTAGTCATAAACTGAATGAGTTTCTTTTCTTGTTTTTTTAATTTCCTCACGAATACGCGAATTTAAGGCATCAATCAAAGCATTAAAAAGGGCATTTATATCTGGAAAATAATTGTAGAAAGTACCTCTAGCAATATCACATTTTTTCACAATATCGGCTACGGTAGTTTGCTCTAAACCTTTCTCGCAAAAAAGCATCAATCCTTTTGCTAATAATCGTTCTCGCACTTGTTGCTTTTGAGTTTCACGTTTGCCGTTAATTGTTTCTACCTTCACCAAATAAATTATAAGCGTTCAAAAACTCCTGCAATACCTTGCCCTCCTCCAACACAAGCCGTCACCATACCATAACGTTGTTTACAGCGTTGCATTTCATCGAGTAGTTGTATGGTGAGTTTTGCACCTGTACATCCTAGAGGATGTCCTAAAGCAATTGCACCCCCATTTACATTAACAGTTTCTGGATCTAACCCTGCTTCTTGAATAACTGCTAAAGCTTGAGCCCCAAAGGCTTCGTTAAGTTCAATTTGTTCAATATCTTTTAATGATAAGCCTGCTTGCTTTAAAACTTTAGGAATGGCCACACAAGGACCTATTCCCATATAAAGCGGCTCTACTCCCCCTACAGCGCACCCTGCCATACGGCCAATGGGCTTTAGGTTGAGTTGTTTTACCATTTCTTCACTTACTACTAAAGTAAAGGCAGCGCCGTCAGAAGTTTGAGAAGCGTTTCCTGCGGTAACCACACCACCCATTTTAAAAACAGGGCGGAGTTTAGCAAGACCTTCCATGCTTGTTTCACGACGAACACCCTCATCTACAGAAACAGTATGTTTTTTAGTGATTCGTTTACCGCCTGCTACAAAAACCTCTTCTATTTCAATAGGAACAATTTGGTCCTTAAACTTTCCTCCATCAATTGCAGCTGCAGCTTTCATATGTGACTCATAAGAAAATTTATCAGCAGCTTCCCGACTGATATTATATTTTCCAGCAACTGCCTCAGCAGTAGCTCCCATTCCTACATGGTAGTTCAAGTTTTCTAGGTTGGCTTTATAACTAGGCGCTAATTTATAACCGGCAAAAGGTATCATACTCATACTTTCTGCCCCTCCTGCAATATAAATATGTCCAAAGCCAGCATTGATTTTAGCAACCGCCTGAGAAATAGCTTCCAAACCAGAAGCACAATAACGGTTTATTGTTATGCCAGGAACTTCTTTTCCTAGGGCACGCGCAGAAATCAAACGTCCTATTTGCAGTCCTTGCTCCCCCTCTGGGTTTGCACAACCTACAATTACATCATCAACTGATTTAGGATCTATTTCAGGAACTGAAGCCATTAAATGTTTGATAACCTCAACTGATAAATCATCAGAACGATAGTTTTTAAATCCTCCTTTTTTTGCTTTACCAACGGCAGATCTATAGCCTTTTACTATGTATGCTTCCATAATTTAGTTTCTTAACGGTTTATTGTTCATTAAAAGATATTGGATTCGGTCTAGTGTTTTTTGATTTCCTAAAAGACTCATAAAATTCTCACGCTCGATATCCAACAAGTATTGTTCACTAACTTTTTGTGAACTGGTTAAATCACCTCCACAAATTACGTAGGCAATTTTACGGGCAATTTCAACGTCGTAATCAGACATATACTTACCCAAATGGAATTCATTAATTGCAGAATATAAAACACTCATACCGCCTCTTCCTAGAACTTCAATATCTTCTCTAACAGAAGGTGCAATATAGTTTTTAGCTAATAACAATACTTTGTCTTTTGCCATTCCAATATTCATGGGTGTATTTACCGAGACAATATCGCGTTCTTCTTTAAGGTAATTTAAGTCAAAGGCTTCATAAGCAGAAGTAGATACGGCTGCAGTAGCAATTGTTTTAAAGTAATTAACAAGTGTGGGAGATTGAACATCGCCTTCAAAAAAATCATCACTTGCGCGTACAGCAAATTCTTTTGTGCCACCACCTCCAGGCAAAAGTCCAACCCCAACCTCTACAAGGCCTATGTAGGACTCTGCAGCATAAACCCCTGCATCACAATGCATGGCAATTTCACAACCTCCTCCAAAAACGTAGCCTTGTGTAGCAACTACAACAGGTACTTTAGATGTTCGAATACGCATGTTTATTTGCTGGAAACCATTTACCATTTTATCTAAAGGGTCAAACTGCTTTTGCATTGCAAGCATGCCCACATTCATCAAATTGGCACCTACTGAAAATTGCTTAGCATTATTACCAATAACAATTCCTTTCCAGTCTCCTTCTTCAGCAAGGTGGAGTGCCTCATCTATTCCACGTCCTATTGCTTCTCCAATAGAGTTGCTTTTACTAGTAAATTCTAGGCAAAGTACACCATCACCAATATCGTGAACTGTACATTCACTGTTTTTTATTACGGGTACTTTCTCGCGATAACTATCTAAAATAATAAAACCTTCTTTCCCTGGAAGAGCTTCAAATTTTTTCGTTTTAATGTTAAAATACTGCTTTTGCCCCTTTTCATATTTATAAAAAGAATGGGTTCCAGAAGATTTGAGATCATAAATCCATTGCGGAAGAGATTCACCTAAAGCATCCACTAGGGCGATACCTTTTTCAAAACCAATTAAGTCCCAATATTCGAAAGGCCCATATTCCCATACATATCCGGTGCGCATAGCATCATCTAAAGGGAAATATTGGTCTGATATTTCAGGAACACGAGCTGCAGAATATGCAAATAAAGCACCAAAATAATCTTTAAAAAATTGTTGTTCTTTATTGTCACCCTCTATTAAAAACTGTAATCTCTTGTTCAGCAATTCCATTCCTTTGGCAGTCTTAACGAGCTCCATTCTTGGCTTGACAGCTGGTTTATATTCTAATGTTTCTAGGTTTAATACGTTTATAATCGTTTTACCATTCTCATCTTTCTTTTTTGTTTTTTCATAGAACCCTTTTCCACTTTTATTCCCTAAAAACTTATTATCCAAAAGGAAACGCATAAACTTTGGTTCTGGATGTTTTTTTATCTTATCAACATAAGTGTCACCCTTAACATTATCAATCACAAAACGACTTACATTATCGCCAGTGTCTAAACCAACTAAGTCTTGAAGTCTAAAGGTCGCCGTAGCAGGTCTTCCAATAAGGGGGCCTGTTAAAAGATCCACTTCTTCTACTTTAAAATTATATTTTTTTGTAAGGATTGTCATCTCTGTAGCAGACATAACTCCAATTCGATTTCCAATAAACGCTGGTGTATCTTTACATAAAACCGTTTGCTTTCCAAGGTTAATTTTACCAAATTCCATAAAGAAATCTGTAACAGCCTCTAAGGTGTCTGAAGTTGGAATAACTTCTAATAGTCGAAGGTATCTCGGTGGGTTAAAAAAGTGGGTCCCACAAAAATGTGCTTTAAAATCATCTGAACGTCCTTTAGACAATAAATGAATTGGAATACTTGACGTATTTGATGATACTAGGCTATGATTTTTTCTAAATTGGTCAACTTTTTCAAATACTTGATGCTTAATCTCCAGACGTTCAACTACCACTTCAATAATCCAGTCAGCGTCTGAAATTTTTTCAAAATCATCTTCAAAATTTCCAGTAGAAATTCTTGAAGCAAAGGATTTGTGATATAAAGGTGCAGGTTTAGATCGTATTGAATTTTGTAAGGCCGTATTTACAATACTGTTTCTGAGCTTAGGATCTTTACGTTTATCATCCTCTAAATCTAGGGGTACGATATCCAAAATAAGGACCTCTAGTCCAATATTTGCTAAATGACATGCAATTCCTGAACCCATTACTCCTGAGCCCAAAACAGCAACTTTCTTAAGACGATACTTCATGAATTATTATTTTATTGGACTAAACTAATAAAAAAAATGACACAGTGTCATTTTTTTTATTAGTTTTGAGAAAAATAGAACTTATGAGTCTTGAAAATATGATTTCTCAGTTTGAGAAAAGAGCTGAAAGTGCAGCTCCAATTGGAGGTGTTTTGAAATTTGAAGTTGATGGTACGGGAATCCTAATTGACGGTACTGGTGACGCAAATACAGTTAAAGCATCTGATGAAGAAGCAGACTGTACTATAAGCTTAACGGCTGATGTACTTCAAAAACTTCGTGACGGAGATATCAATCCTATGATGGCCGTTATGGGAGGACAAATAAAAATTAGTGGTGATATGGGATTAGCAATGAAAGTTCAATCCTTAATGGGCTAATAAACTAGTAAATATATTTCGCTAAGATTAAGAATTCAAAAAAAGAATATAAAGCAAATTACTACTTTGTTCATTTTTACATTCTTTTTCAGAATATATTTTACTCTTTACATGAGATCTATACCGAACAACTCATATCGGAGCCACAACACTGAGGAGATTTTATTTTTCCCTCACAACTTCTACAAATAGATATTTGTACTACTGATCCATCATCTATAGTAAGTTGATCATTTTCTAGGGGTTGGTCACATTTTGCACAGCTTGCATTTACCGCCATGCCACAAGAATCACATTCGTAGGTTGCCATATGTATTTTTTAGATGCCCTAAATTACATTTTTTCTTTAAAATACCGCTATTCTAGCTTAGAAATAATGAGCCAAATTCAATGAGTTCAATTTAAAAATAAATCAAAATAATTTAGTGTATGCATTCAAATTTTTTCAACATTATAGACTGCCTAATTTCATCAAAAAAAACGTCCATTGAAAAGATGGTAACTATAGGATTTATCTTAATTCAATTTGAATAACGGTATCAATAGGATCTTTAGAAAGTAAAGAAACATCTAATACCAATCCAAATTTATCATTTCTGAAGGGAATTAATTTTTGTGTTTTCAATACTCGAATGTGTTTTATTTTTAAATGTATTTGATCAGTATGAATTATATTTAAATCAGGATTTAAAAGATGTAAGTAAACTATTTTCCCTTTTTGTGTTGAGACAAAATCATCAGTTGGAGCGATAGGTCCTCTTTGGGTACCGTATATTGTTTTGGCATTAGACCTGAGCCATTTACCAATCGCTTTTAAAGAGGCTTGATGCTTTGGTTGGATTTCACCATTAGGCATAGGGCCAACATTTAAAAGCATATTACTGCCAAATCCTGCTGCTTTAATTAAATAATGAATCAATTCTTTATCAGATTTATGCTTTCGATCTTGAAGATTAAATCCCCATGAGCCATTAATAGTTTCACACACTTCTAAAGGAACTGAACCAATTTGATCAGAAGCAGTACCCCAACCTGTTGTGTTTTTTCCTGGCAAATCCTTTTCAAACATTTGAAAATCTTCGCCATCGATAACACCAATGTGATGATTGTTACCAATCAATGCTTGGGGCTGGAGCCTGTGAATTAAGCTGTAAATTTCGTTATAATGCCAATCAACTTTTAGTTTACCGAATTTTTCACCATCCCATTCTTTTTGATCCCAGTGCCCATCAAACCAAATACCACCAATTTCTCCATAATTAGTTAATAATTCTGTAAGTTGCGTTTTCATAAAATCGATATAATTTTTCCATGTTCCAGTGCCTCTTCCAGGAATTTTAGTTCCAGTTCTTCCTCTAGGAAAATAGTCATCTCGGTTCCAATCTAAAAGGGAATAATAGAAGAAAAGTTTAATGCCTTGTTTACGGCATTCTTCTGCTAATAATTTCAAAACATCTTTTCCATATGGAGTTGCATCTACAATATCATAGTCTGTAGCTTTAGAATCAAACATGGAAAACCCATCATGATGGCGACTCGTAATAGTTATGTATTTCATCCCAGCTTCCTTAACTATTGAAACCCAGGCTACAGGATCAAAATCTATGGGATTAAAAAAAGTTGGGAGCTTTTCATATTCATCAATAGCTATATTCTGATTATTCATAACCCATTCTCCATCTCCTAAAATACTATAGACTCCCCAGTGTACAAAAAGTCCAAATCTGGCCTCCTGAAACCATGCTCTAGCCTCTATGTTTTCTGGGCTGGGTGTGTAATTTTGTGCAAATATGCCTTCAGAAAATAAAGTTGAAAAAAAGAAGACAACTAATACGGTTGCTTTTTTGATTGCTCTCATAATAACTGTATTAATTTTTTATATAAACGTAATGAATTTAATTAAATAATGAAACCCATATAAATATAACAAAAAAATAATTCTTTTTAGTGTAGTATTAGTGTAGTAAAGATTTGGTATTGAATAATTCAACTTCTAATTTAATTTATTTAATTTAGTGTGAATTATAAATAAAATACAATTTTAAAAAACATACTAAATTGAAAATGATCCAAAAAATAATACTCTTCTTTTTTCTCAGCCTTATTTTTATGCCATTAAGTGCTCAAGATTGGGCGAATTTCAATCAATTTAAAGAATCTAACATAGCACTTTCCTCGCTTAAAAAAGGAGAACAACGCGTCGTTTTTATGGGCAACTCTATCACAATAGGTTGGCTGCAAAGTAGAGCTAATTTTTTCAGAGAAAAGCCCTATGTGAATAGAGGTATTAGCGGCCAAACCACTCCTCAAATGTTGGTGCGTTTTAGAGCAGATGTTATTGATATTAATGCAACTATCGTCGTAATATTAGCAGGAACTAATGATATTGCTGGCAACACTGGACCCTCTACTTTAGAAATGATTTTTGACAATATTAAATCTATGACTGAAATTGGAAAAGCCAATGGAGTTAAAATTATTCTGTGTTCTGTTCTTCCTGCTTATAACTATCCTTGGAGTCCTGGACTAGAACCCAACATCAAAATACCAAAACTGAATGCCATGATTAAAGAATATGCAGCAGAAAATAATGTTTTTTACCTAGATTATTTTAGTGCGTTAAATGATGGGAATAATGGTATTATTCCCGCCTATACATATGATGGTGTTCACCTTACAAAAGAAGGGTATGAGTTATTAGAGCCTATGTTGGAGCAAGCCATTGATAGGGTATTGAAATAGAAAATATTCTATTAAAAACGACAATAAACAAAAAACAACAAAATGGTTTTTTACTTATTGTCGTTATGATTTTAAGGTTTTGCAAAGGCAACTTTAACACGGTAGGTTTCCCAACCCGCATGAAGATTTACGCCTTCATCCGATGCTTCAAAAGCCATAGAAAAAGCCTCTAGACTATCTGTACTTTCAGAAACAGGAACATTTATCCGTACCACATCTAAAGATTCGTTATAAGAATAAGAACCCCAAACATGTGTAGCCTTATTAATAATAACGGTCATTTGATCAAGATTTGGAATAGCGTAAAGTGTATAAGAACCCTCTTCTAAGGTTTTACCACCAACACGCATAGGGGAATATAACGTAAGCTCAGTAGCTTCATTAGCTCCTATGCGCCAAAGCTTTCCATCTGGAACTAGCTTAGTGACGTCGCGTCCATTTAATTGAGGGCGACTGTATAAAACACGGATTAATTTATTGGTTTCACTATTACTTGAGGGAAATTCAATCATGTCCAGTGGACTTTTATCAATTCCTTTGAATTTTTGGGCTTGAAGTGAACACAATGAAAGCAAAAATAGTGATAGTAGTGTAATTACATTTTTCATGGTATTTGTTTTTAAAAAAATTATGAAACTAATATACCACAGAAGATGGAGAAAACGATGCTATCCTCAATAATTAAAAGAAAAAACAGCTTGAACAGGGTGGTGGTCTGAAGCCCAACCCCCAGCACTTGTTTTTAGCCAAACATGGTTTGCTTTCTCTGTTTTTAAGCCCTTTTGAAAGATATAATCAATTCTGTTTTTTCCATTTGTAGTTCTATTAAAACCGGTAAAAGTTCCATAATTATCAATATCAGCGTTCATGGTTTGTAACACGTCTTGAAAGCTGTTTTGAAGAATTTTTATGGGTCGTGTATCGGGTGTTAGGTTAAAATCACCCGTGATTATTACAGGAAAATTATTAATGTTTAACGCTTTAATGTTCTCGTATATTAAAGAAGCTGATTGGATTCTAGCCTCCTCACCAATATGATCAAAATGGGTGTTAAAAACCCAAAATTGTTGTCCTGTATAGTTATGCTTAAAGAGTGCATAGGTGCAAATTCTTTCTAGTGCAGCATCCCATCCTACAGAAACAACAGCTGGGGTTTCAGAAAGCCAAAAAGTATCAGTTTTTATTAGCGTTAAACTTTTATAATTATATAAAATCGGACTATACTCTCCTTTTTTTTTGCCGTCTTCTCTACCAACTCCTATGTAGGAAAACTCTTTTAATGTGGTGTCTAGAAAAACTAATTGTTGATCTAATACTTCTTGCATTCCAATAATGTCTGGATTTATTTCTTTAATATAACTAACTATTCTTTCTCTACGAAATACCCACTGATTTTCTCCATCATTTGGATTATCATATCGAATATTATAAGAAAGAATTGTCAAGTCCTCTTTTAATGAAAAGTCAATGCTTATAAAAAACAGATGACCATAACAAGAAAATAATACTAAAAAATAGGAGAATATGTTGAACATCTTGGTGTTTTGAAGATTTAAGATAGTACTATTTAACAATTCTAAAGTAAAGAACACTATATCTTTTTTTGTAATTTCACTTCCAAATAAATTATTTTTTTATGAAACTATTTTCGAATTTAATTGGATTATTTTTTCTGGGAACAACGCTTTTTGCGCAGCAAGGAAAAGTAATGGACAATCTCAGCATTAGCAGTAAAATATTAAAAGGTGAGCGTAAGTATGCTGTTTACCTTCCTCCAGATTATGATAAGTCCAGCAGAAGTTATCCTGTATTATACTTACTCCATGGTTATACAGATGATCAAACGGGTTGGATACAATTCGGTGAAGTACTCCGTATCACAGATAAAGCCATTAATGACGGAGCAGCAACTCCAATGATCATTATTATGCCCGATGCCGATACTGGTTTTCCAGGTTACACCAATGCAATGAATGGAATGTGGAACTATGAAAATTTCTTTTTTGAAGAATTAATGCCACAAGTAGAAAATCGTTTTAGAATCAAAAAAAAGAAACAATTTAGAGCAATCGCTGGCCTGTCAATGGGAGGTGGAGGATCTTTTCTATATGCGCTTCACCGACCAGATTTATTTTCTTCTGCAGCGCCACTTAGTGCTTCTTTAGGACCCCAATCTTTAGAAGAAATGAAAGACTTTGCCTATATGGGGTATACACAAAAGAAAATAACTCAAAAGGATTTTGAACTGTATTCATCCCTAAACAATCCATTAGCCTTAGTTGATGAAATGTCTAAAAAACAACTTAACTCCGTACGCTGGTATATTGATTGTGGAGATGACGATTTTTTATACAAAGGAAATAGCTTAATGCATCTTAAAATGCGCGAAAAAGGAATAAACCATGAATTTAGAATTCGTGATGGAGGTCACAACTGGACCTACTGGCGCTCAGCATTACCTAATGTATTAGGATTTATATCACAACGTTTTCATCAATAAAAAAATTCATAAAACACACTTTGCTCAAAAAAATAATAGTCAACTTTATATTTCTTTTATGCTTTAACTGCACCAAAGAAGTAATAACAATTCCTGAAGTTTTTGACGGACCAAACCTCCCATTGGTTAAAATTAATACAGGAAACCAGAGTATTTTAGATGAACCTAAAATTCCTGGAAGCCTCCAGATTTTTCAAGAAGAATTATTGCTAGAAGAGCATCTTATTGGAATTGAAATTAGAGGCTCTAGCTCTCAAATGTTCGATAAGAAATCTTATGGTTTTGAGACTTGGGATGAAAACGGAGAAGATTTAAAAGCATCTGTGGGTGGTTTTCCAGAAGAAGAAGACTGGATTTTATACGGTCCCTATAGCGACAAAACATTAGTTCGGAATGTGCTAATCTATGAGCTTTCAAATAATATAGGCCAGTACGCCAGTAAAACTAATTTTTATGAGCTAGAAATCAATGAGGTTTTCCAAGGCACCTATGTGTTAATGGAAAAAATAAAGCGAGATAAAAACAGGGTTGATATTAGCAAAAATAAGGCTGAAGATATAACCGGGGGATACCTAATTAAAATTGATAAACCAACAGGGGATGGCGATTGGTATGATGAAACTATTTCATTCAGCTCTCAATATAATCAAGCAGGAGTATTAATAGGCACTAGTAATATTAATTTCTTGTATGAATATCCTAAATCGGATGATATTAATGACGAACAAAAAGAATACATTCAGAATTACATTCATCTTTTTGAAACCTCCCTTGTTTCTGAAATCTTTCGATCAATAGAAAATGGGTACCGTCAATATATTGACATTTATAGCTTTATTGACTTTTTTATTTTAAATGAACTGTCTAAAAATCCAGATGGTTTTAGACTCAGTACTTTTCTATACAAAGAAAAAGGAGAGAAATTAAAAATGGGGCCAATTTGGGATTTTAATCTTGCTTTTGGTAATGTAAATTATTGTGATGGTGACTCTCCAATGGGATGGGCACATCGATTTAATGATATTTGTTTTGACGATAGATGGCAAGTTCCCTTTTGGTGGAATCGTTTTTTAGAAGATCCGGATTTTGTAAGTAAACTTCAAGAAAGATGGACCACTTTGCGTTTAGATATTTTGTCTTCTGAAACGGTTTTAAGGAGATTACAGGAAATTAAAGGTGATTTAGAAAGGTCTAATGCTATTAATAAAAACTTTGGTAAGTGGCTTATACTTGGAAAATATGTTTGGCCCAATGATTTTGTTGGAGATAGCTATGATAGTGAAATGAATTTCCTGGAGGATTGGATTACTAAACGTTTTGATTGGCTAGATCAGAGTATCAATGCACTTTAATCTGTGTTCGATTTAGCGCTAATTTGCTTTATCGATTCCATTAAATTATCTTTAGACATTACACTATTACATTTATGAAAAGAAGACGATTTATCTATACTAGTATTGCTGGGTCTCTTGGTTCAGGAAGTTTATCAAGCTTTATTGCTCCATTAAATTACAGCAATTCAAACTTAAAAATATCTATTACTCCCTGGTCTTTAATGCGAAAAGGTTATGGTGATGATGACCCTCTAGGTATTGATGTTTTTGACTATCCAACAGTTGCAAAATCGTTAGGATTTAATTATATAGATCATGAAATGTTTCATTTCCCTCCAAACTTAAATGAGAAACATTTAGCCACTATGAATGCGAACATGAAAACTGCAGGAGTGAAAAGTGGAGTGTTTCTAACTGGGGGTGTAGGAGATATTTCCGATAAAAACCTCGCAAAAAGAAAAAAAGCATTAGACACTTATAAATATTGGGTAGACATCGCCTGTGAACTTGGATGTAAGAGTATGCGAAACGTATGTGGAGAAAATATCACTATTCCATATAATGAAAAACTTAACTATGCTATAGAGGGTTTAAGTGAATTAGGGGATTATGCGGCGACAAAAAACATTACTTTATTAATTGAAAATCATAATGGATATTCTTCAAGTCCGGAATGGATGATCTCTTTAATGGAAGCCGTGAACCTTGAAAATGTAGGAGTTTTAGGAGATTTCACTAACTGGACCCTAGAACGAAATCCAGACACTTTTTATCCAGATCCTTACAAAGGCATTGAATTGCTTGCGCCATATATTCGTGCGGTTAGCGCAAAATCATCTGAATTTACCGCTGAAGGAGAAGAAGTCACAATCGAATACAAGCGTATGTTTGAGGTACTTAAAAAAGCTCTAAAGTTAGAATTTATTGGTGTTGAATTTTTTGGGAATAAAATTTCAAGAAAAGAAGGTGTCATTCTTACTAAAGAACTAATAGAAAAGGTTATTTAAATGTGAGTCCGATACTTATCTAGTAAGGTATATCCAACCTTCTTTATCTGATATTCCGTCTGATTCTAAATCTATTTTATAGAAATAACTTCCAGCTGGAATTTCGTTTTTTTGATTTCCAGAAGGCCAATTGTTTTGATAGCGTTTTGAAGAAAAGACCAAATAACCAGTTCTTGTATAGATGAAAACTTGGTTGTTTGGATACGTGTCTATTTTAATCACTTTCCATGTGTCATTAATCCCATCACCATTATCTGAAACAAATTCATTGATCAAGAAATCATCATAACTTGTTGGGTTTGGATCAATCGAATCTTCAATTCCATCATTATCTTTATCTAAATCAAAACAATCTATAATACCATCATTATCAAAATCTGGACTTAACGAATTTGAATCTTTAGGGTTAGAACCACAGCTAATTTCATCTTCATCGGTTTGCCCATCATTATCATCATCAAGATCACATAAATCGCCTTGTCCATCTTGATCGAAATCATTCTGAAGAGGATTCATTAAATTCAAGCAATTATCACATGCATCTCCTGCCCCATCTAGATCTTCATCTAGTTGATAAAAATTATCTATCTCGATACAGTTATCACATACATCTCCCCTACCATCATTGTCAAAATCTAATTGATTTGGATTTGAAATCTCTGGACAATTGTCACCAGAACCTCTAAACCCATCACCATCTGAATCTAAATAACCTGGGAATTCATTAACCTTTAAGGGATCTGTTTCAGCAAAAATTTCTACTTCATCACTAAAGCCATCATTATCATCATCAAGATCTAAACAATCAGGAATACCATCAAAATCAGTATCATTGGCTCTTGAAACATTGTTTAAAGGATCTGAACCACATTCAAGCTCAACAAGATCGCTTTGACCATCGTTGTCATCATCAAGATCATAAAAATCTATTTCTAAATCTAGATCAGTATCCAAGGGATAACTAGAAGAAATCAAAGGATCCGTCCCAACTATAATTTCTAATGTGTCTAAAAAACCATCTCCATCATCATCTTCATCGAGTATATTAATAATTCCATCTGAATCAGTATCCAAGGGAACACTATTACTATCTATAGGATCACTTCCGGCAAAAATTTCTATTGTATCTAGATAGCCATCATTATCATCATCAGTATCACTATTATTACCAATACCATCAAGATCCGTGTCTATCCATTCACTAGGGTCATTTGGAAAAGCATCTAAATTGTCATCTACGCCATCTCCATCGCTATCAGAAACAGCAGACGAAGAACTTGAAGGGGTGATACATGAATTTAAGTCATCTGTAATCGTTAAGTTTACGGTTGCAGATGATGTATTTCCTGAAGCGTCTGATATTGAAAAAGTGATTTGCTGAGTACCAATGCTACTACAATCTATAGGCAGAATTTTTAATGTATTAGATTTTTGTGTAGGTAAAGGATTGTTTGTGTTAGATGAATTTTGAGGAAGCTTATAAGAATATTTTAAATTATCTATAACATGATAATTTGTTGAATTTCCCGTTCTAGCCGCAAAATGAAAATACCATTTAGATAATTCGGATGAATTAAATCCAGACAACTTTGTGTTATTAAAGCTTAATCCAAAACCAGAGAAATCAAGACCATTTTCATCATAGTTAATTATTATTAAATTATTACTTGAAAAAAAACCAGTATTATTGGATGCAATCGGATTTTCAGTATTATTAGATGCAATTAGATTTCCATTCCAAAATACTTTTTCAGTATCGTAATATTCATCAAAAGTAATTGATAGTCCAATTGGTAATGGTTTGTCTTCATAATGAGCATATTCATCAAAATCTGTTGAAGGACCAAAATTAAAGCCCATACCATCACCTCCACTTCCTGCATATTGTTTATGGTTAAACTGAATATTGAAATTATCTGAATTTGGTATTTCTGGGTTTAATTTAAATGTGCCCCATGATTCTCTTGTTAGGTTGGTTAGATTTAAAACTCCATAATCAATTCTAGCATCCCCATTTAAATTACTCATAGGAGGCATATCATTGAATTCTATAGTTTTTACTACAGTTTTAATAGTCGTTATTTTTGGACCTTCTAACTCATAACTCTCAATAAAACAATTGTCAGTACTCCCGTTATCAAATAGTTCCCATGATATATTCATGTTGGATAGTTGATCTAAAGAAATTACAAGGTCTTGAGTCCTTATAACAGGAAATTCTACATCGTTCACAGTTACGAGCTGAACGACCGAAATAGCATTTCCAAAAGTATCGGTCACAGTCCATGTTAAAGAGGTTACCCCAATCGGAAACGCATTGCTTACTGGAGCATCATTTCCATAGGAGGCCACACCACAATCATCATTAACAACTACGGTCCCTAAGTCAATTCCGGTGGCAAAACAAGAACCTGCATCAGCATTAACCACTACATTACCCTGCAATATTATAGTAGGGCTTGTATTGTCTGAAAAAGTTACTGTTTGAGTTGCTATTGCTATATTTCCAGCTGTATCACTCGCGGTCCAAGTAATAATTGCTACACCTGAAGGAAAGGTGTCGGGAGCATCATTGGAATAGCTAACATTACTACAGTTATCTGAAACTGTTGGAACTCCTAAAACAATAACACAGGATTCGGAATTAATATCTGCTGGTGGAATAATAATCGGTAGGGTAGTATCTGATACATTAACTGACTGGTAGGAAAGCGTTTCATTTCCTGAAGCATCCACAACACTCCATGTGACCGTTGTAGTCCCTACAGAAAAACTTTTGGGAGCATTATGCGTGACTGAAGCTACGCCACAATTATCACTTGACGAAGGAGTCCCTAAAGAAACGCCAGTAGCAACACAAGAATTACTGTCTGTAGCGATAGAAAGACTAACTGGTGGAGTATTTATAGGTGCAATGGTATCTGAAACCGTAACTAATTGTATTGCAGTAGCAATATTTCCCTGGTTATCTGTAACCTGCCATACTACAGCTGTTGTTCCGGGTAAAAAAGAGGCTGGGGCATTGTTTGCAGGCGTTCCAACACCACAATTATCTGTGGCTGAGGCCACACCAATAGTAATACTACAATTTGAACTCACAATATCTGCTGGAATTGTTAACACTGGTAATTCATTGTCTTCTACTGTAATAAGTTGCGTTTGAGTCACAGTATTACTTGCACTATCAGTAATGGTCCATATTAACTGGTTTACTCCCAAAGAAAATTCAAGTCCTGGATTATTATTTTCTATAGAAGCTATAGCGCAATTATCTGTAGCGGTAACCGTTCCTGTTGTCAACAGTGTTACAGAACAACTTCCTGTATCAGTTTCAATAGTAATATTTGACGGTAATATAACCGTTGGTAAAATTACATCACTAGGATCAACCACTACATTTTTTGTCAATCCATACACTGAACCATCAATTAAAGTTGACGAAATAGTCACAGTATAGGGTGTAAATTGATTTCTAGGAGGGAATAGTTTTGAGTAAACAAATGTAGTGCCTGATGCTACACTTGTTTCAATGTCATCAATTCCAAAATCCATTGTCCAGGAAGCAGTAGGTGCAGGGTTTGCATTTACAACTATGTTATCAAGACCCCAATTATCCCAGTCGGGTCCATTATTATATGGTTGATACCATAGGAAAATTGTGCTTGATGTTTGAGCAGCTTCAGGAATGTCAATATCATTAGCATACCATGAATACCATGGTTTTTGTTTGTTATTATGAATGTCCCAACCGTCAAAAAATGTAACATAATTATTTCCACCATCAATAGAGTATTTAAGATATACTTCTTCGCTCCACCAATCTGGATCCTCACACCCACCATTCCAGGGATCATCAGCACCGTAACGAATCAAAAACTCAATACTCCCTCCATAAGAAACATCTTCAGGTGATGTTGCAACATATCTTTTACCGGCACCAAAGCTATCACCAAATCCAGATGTCGTAGTAGCCCAAAAATAATCTGAATTGTCAGGTGTATTTCCAGAACCTACATCGCATGGCTGCCCAACAATGTTTGGAGAAGAAATCCAACCAGTCGGTAAATTGCCTTCATTAAAATTAAATTCAGTAACACTTATTTCATTTGGCACATTCTCTATGTCAAACTCAAACAAAGTCCCGCTGCAGGTTGTAGATGATAAAGTACCACTAAACTTCATTTCCTGACTCAAAGCAAAAAAAGAAAAAATAAAAAATAAA
>JBKEHX010000003.1:0-33537 GCA_046711205.1 Flavobacteriaceae bacterium | reverse complement strand
AGGAATAGGGTGGTTATTGGCAATACTTGCCATTGCTGCTATTCGTGAAAAAATAACCTATTCTAATGTGCCAGCTCCGCTTCGTGGATTAGGAATTACCTTTATTATCACCGGTTTGATGGCATTAGGTTTTATGAGTTTTATGGGAATTAAATTATAATTTAAGAATGGATTATTCAGTTGTCTTAGCGAGTGTTATTGTTTTTTTAATCGTTACTTTTTTATTGGTAGGAATGCTTTTAGGTGCCAAAGCAAAGTTATTACCCTCTGGACCAGTATCCCTATTAATTAACGGAAGTAATTCTGTAGAAGTTTCTTCAGGAAGTACTTTATTAAGTACGCTTGGAAACAATAAAATATTTTTGCCTTCCGCATGTGGAGGGAGTGGAACCTGTATTCAGTGTAAATGTCAGGTGATTGAAGGTGGAGGAGAAATTCTTCCTACTGAAGTCCCCCACTTTTCCAGAAAAGAGGTAGCAGAAGGATGGCGTTTAGGGTGTCAAGTTAAAGTAAAACAAGACATGGTTATACAGGTTCCTGAAGAGGTTTTTGGGATTAAAAAATATGAAGCTACCGTTGTCAGAAACTGGAACGTTGCTTCTTTTATTAAAGAATTTGTAGTTGAAATCCCTGATGACATGGATTACAAAGCTGGGGGTTATATTCAAATTGAGATTCCTCAATGTGAAGTTAAATATGAATATATTGATATTTCAGCCCACCCGGAAGAACATCCTGGAGAGCCAAATAAATTTAAATTAGAATGGGATAAATTTAATTTGTGGCCGTTGACCATGAAAAATCCTGAAACAGTAGAGCGTGCCTATTCAATGGCCTCATTTCCTGCAGAAGGAAAAGAAATCATGCTGAACGTTCGTATCGCGACACCACCTTTTGATCCTGTTAAAAACGGTTGGAGTGATATTAATCCTGGCGTTGCTTCATCTTATATTTTTTCTAAAAAAGCAGGAGATAAAGTGATAATTTCAGGCCCTTATGGTGAATTTTTTATTAATGAGTCAGAATCTGAAATGCTATATGTAGGTGGAGGAGCAGGAATGGCCCCAATGCGTTCTCACTTATATGAATTGTTTAGAACCTTACAAACAGGTCGTAAAGTTACGTTTTGGTATGGAGGTCGCTCAAAAAGAGAATTATTTTATATAGAGCACTTTAGAGCCTTAGAAAAAGATTTTCCAAACTTTAAGTTTTATATCGCCTTGTCTGAACCAATGAAAGAAGACAATTGGAATGTAAAAGACGGTTTAGAAGGAGAAGGAGATGGTTTTACCGGTTTCGTACATCAAGTTGTAATTGACAATTATTTGAACGATCATGATGCACCAGAAGACATTGAAGTCTATTTCTGTGGACCACCATTAATGAACCAGGCAATTGAGCGAATGGCAGATGATTTTGGTGTGCCACCAGAGAATGTTCGTTTTGATGACTTTGGAGGATAAATCTAAAAAACTCCCCCTTTATTCTACTAATAATTTATTTAAGTTGAATATGTACCTACATTAAAAAAAGCCTATAGAATAGGCCTTTTTTAATTCACAAAGTGACTTTATCTTCTCAGTAGGGGTTAATAACCGAAAATTTCCTCAAGGGATACTTCTTGAACCTTTCCATATTGCTTAAGGTTTTCAAAGTCAATCTTGTCTTTATTTCCAACCACCAATATATTATGATTGTTGTTTGTTATAAATTCTTTGTGGAAATTAAGCAAGTCATCAAAACTCATTTTCTTAACCTCCTCATAAACTGAAGATCTAATATCAAAAGCTATTCCTCGATCTTCTGCCTCAAAATAGCTTGATAAAATTGCAGATTTTGTAATTCGCTCACTTTCAATTTTATTTAAAATGGATTGCTTTGCAATAGCAAAACCCTGCTTAGAAAGCGGAAGGTTATTAATTAAATCAAACATTGAAGCAAGAGCTTCTTTCTGTTTATCTGCTTGTATTCCAATATATGAGAAGAAATAATCACTTTCATTCATTTTTCTAGCTTGCCTGTAGGTTGAAAAAACTGAGTAGGCAAGTCCTTGTGCCTCTCTAATTTCTTGAAAAACTATACTATTCATTCCGCTGCCAAAATATTCGTTAAACAATCGAATAGCTGCAGTTTTTGAATTATCTAGGTTTTTTAATTTTGAAATCAAAATAATCTCTGTTTGGACCATATCAAAATTTGACCAAAAAACATTCGTATCCTTATAATCAATTTCTTCATGTAAGGTTAATTTTGGAATATCTTGAAACGTTTCAGGGACTTTATGATGGGCCTGAATTAGATGAGTTAATTCTTTTTGAGTTTTATTACCATAATAAGTAATTCTGTGAGGATAATTATTAATTTGACTAATGATTTTGGTTAAGTCTTTAACTGTAATTTGGTCTAATTCTTTATTAGAGCTTATCGTATTAAAAGGATTTTTAGCGCCATATATCGAATAATTATAAAGTCCTAATTGTAGAATACGACCTTTACTTTTTTTATTGTCCTCTTGGGATTTTTTGATACGATTTATAAATTGAGTTAAAGCTTTTTTATTTCCTTTTGGTTCTTTTAGCATACTTTCAAACAATTGCATAGTAGATTCCATATTTTCACTAAGTCCAGAAAGCGAAATATACATTCGATCTCCCTGGGCACTCATTCTAATTTTGTAATTACTCCCCAACTTATAGAATTCTTGTCTCAACTGTTCTGGACTATACAATGATGTTCCAGTATAATCAAGGTAACCTGAAATAGCAAGGCCAATTTTAGGATCTGCATTATTACCGAATTCAAAAACATAACTAAGTTCAAAAAGATCATTAGCGGTATTTTTTTTTGTAATAACATCAATATTACCGATGTTATATTTCGAAATCTCTTTGTCGAAATTTATAAATTCAGGAGTTAATTTTTCAGTTTCAATCTTCTCTAGTGTCTTATGAAATGAAGATTTCACTTCTTTGTTTAATGGTACTTTAGTAATAGCGGGTTTGATAACTTTTATAACTTTGGAATCTTCCCCCGTTCTCTTAAAAACAACAGCGTAGTTTTCAACATAGTTCTCATTAGCAAAAAGAATTAATTCTTCTTTTGTTATTTTAGAAAGACGATCAAAGTAACTAACCTCTTTTTCCCAAGGAGTATTAGTCACAAAAGCTTCCATCATTTTACTGGCTCTATAGTAGTTTGCATTTTCAGAATCATCTTGTTGCATAACCCTCTTTTTTAAATCATTAATTACTGCTTTTAACAACCAATCTTCAAATTCACCTTTTTTAATTTTCTCAACTTGCTCTAGCAGTAATTCTTTAACTTCTTCGAGTGTTTGTCCTGTTTTGGCACTTCCATTTAAAACATGAACACTGTAGTCACTCATTGAGCTAATGAAGGAACCAGCATTTAGCACTTTTTGTTGTTGCAATAAATTAATATCGATTAATCCAGCAGTGCTATTTGCTAAAAGCATATCAATTAAAGTTGCTTTCATGTTTTCATCACTTCGATCTCCATTAAAACGGAAGCCTATTTGGAGAGACTCTCTATCGGGTCCTAAAATCTCTATCACCCGTGGCTTAATAATCGGCTCTTCTATAATTTTTTCCCATTTTGGTAAAGTTTTATTTGGCTTCCAGTCGCCAAAATTTTTATCAATAAGGGCAATAGTTTTATCATAATCTAATTCGCCACTCATACAGATCGCAACATTATTTGGTCTATAATAGGTATTGAAATAATTTACAATTTCAGTTATGGAAGGGTTTTTAAGATGTTCTATTGTTCCAATCGTGGTTTGACTTCCATAAGGGTGTTTTTTAAATAAGTTTTCATAAAGGGTTTTTCGTACTTTACGCGGATCACTATCTAAAGCCCTATTTTTTTCTTCATAAACTGCTTCCAATTCTGTATGAAATAAGCGGTTTACAATTTGCTTAAAGCGAAGACCTTCTAATGTTAAAAATCGTTCAATTTCATTAGAAGGAATATCCACTGTATATACTGTGTAATCATTTGATGTTCCAGCATTTAATCCTTTGGCACCAAGTGTAGACATCATTTTATCAAATTCATTTGGAATAGCAAATTTTGCAGCCTCATTTGAAATAACGTCAATCTTTTTGTACAATTCAGTTCTGGCTTTTTGGTCAGTTAAGCTTGCATATCTGTTAAATAAGTTTTCAATTGAATCCAACAAAGGTTTTTCAGTTGCATAATCTATAGTTCCAAAATATTGATTACCCTTAAACATTATATGCTCTAAATAATGGGCTAAACCTGTGTTGTTTTTTGGATCGTTTTTCCCGCCAGCTTTTACAGAAGTTAATACATGAATGCGAGGGGCATTTTCATAACGACTTAAATACACTTTGAGCCCATTTTCAAGGGTATATATTCTGGTATTGTTAGTGTCATTAGGAACATATTCATAAGTATATCCACCTGCTTTGGCTTTTTTGGTGTTGTGTCCAGATGAATTTTGACAGGCTGTTAAAATTAAAATGAAGAGAAACGAAAATAAAAATTTAATTTGATTCATCAGAAATTAGTTTTAATTAATGCTAAAGTACATATTTTCTAAATTTAGAGTGCGTTGTTTTTTTTTGGTTTATTTTTATAGTGCTATGGAAGCATTAAATAAACAGGATATCCACCAGCTTGCGATGGGTGAAGTTGGTCAGTATTTGGAAATGGAAGGATATGAATTTTTAGCGATCAATTCACAAATTAAACGCTCTCCACAATTTGTTTGTATAAAAGACAAAATTTTATATTTTGTAATGGTTCAGGGATGTCTATATCCTAGTGCGCCAAAAGATTTTGACTTAATACAAATGAATAAAGTCAAAAGCCATGCTCAAAAAAATAAGGCTAAAGTCTTCTATGCAGGTGTTGGCTTTGCTCATGCCGATGATTATCAAAAACCTTTAACTAAAAATGATCCTTATGTGGTTAATTTCGATGGACTTCAAGCAATTCTCTAATCTTGTGTTTATACTATTCTTAAGCTGTCAGCAGCCAGATCAAAATGGTATAAAACGTATTCAAGGGTATGCTTTTGGAACGAGTTATTCTATTTCATATAATGCAGAAACTTTAGATGAAACTTTTGTTGAACACAAAGTAGATTCACTTTTTACAGTACTAAACCAATCCTTGTCGACTTATATTTCAACCTCTGATATTTCAAAAATCAATAACGGGGATAGTCAGCTGGTTGTTGATGATCATTTTGTAAAAATATACCAAGAAGCAACAAAAGTTTGGAATACAACTGATGGCTTTTTTGACCCTTCCGTTGGTGCTTTAGTTAATGCCTATGGCTTTGGTCCTGGCGAACAACTTAAAGATTTTTCTTCACAACAATTAGATAGTATTTTACAGTTTACAGGGTGGAATAAAACAAAGCTCAGTAGTCAGAATACTATTCTTAAGTCACACCCTAAAGTGTATTTTGATTTTAACGCTTTAGCAAAAGGCTATGCTGTAGATGTTTTAGCTGATTTTTTACGTGCTCAAAATGTGACTTCTTTTTTAGTTGAAATTGGAGGTGAAATTCTTGCCCAGGGTAAAAGTCCAAAATCAAATGGATTTTGGAAAGTAGCTATTGATGATCCACAACAAGGAGAAGATCGAACCTTTATACAAGTGATTACATTAGAGAATGAGGCGTTGGCCACCTCTGGTAATTACAGAAAATTTTCTGTAAACAAAACCTCAGGTGAGCGTTGGGTACATTCTATAAATCCTAAAACAGGAAAAGCGATTCCTTCTAATGTATTAAGCGTCTCCGTTTTAGCAAAAGATTGTATGACTGCAGATGCATATGCTACAGCACTTATGGTTATGCCTTTGCAACAATCCAGAGCGCTCATTGAACAACAACAAGCCCTAGAGGCGTATTGGATTATAGCAGACTCCTTGCGCGGCGTAAAAGAAATTTTTTCATCTGGCTTTTTAAAGGAAGAGTAGGGTTTTCAACTATTTTTTGATTGCAACCGGAATTCGTTCTTGTTTTGGTAGGGCAAAGCGTTCTTTTTCAGTCACACTTAAACTAGCCAAGAAATCGATTCCTTTGGCTTGAAATCCAACGGATTGCAGTCGAGAGTAATAATCTTTTCCATACACCCGCACATGATCATATTGTCCAAAAATAAGGGTTCGTTCTTTTTTATCTGTAATAGAATTGTCTTCAAAAGTAATTTTTCTGCTTTCTTCAATAGGGACCTGAGCAATTAAGGTGCCTCCTTTTTTTAGAACCCTGTAGAGTTCTTGCATAGCCTTTAGATCATTAGGGATATGTTCCAATACATGGTTACACAAAATCAAGTCGTATTGATTGTCTTCAAAAGGTAAATTGCATATGTCTGCTTTAATATCCGCTAAGGGGGAGTGAAGATCTGTTGTGGTGTAGTCCCATTTTTCCAAGCCCTTGAATTTAGTGTAAAATACTTGTTCGGGGGCAATGTGTAAAACCGTTAGACTTCCCATTAAAAAAGTTGTATCTCTCGATAAATACAGCCATAACAGTCGGTGTCTTTCTAAAGAAAGCGTACCAGGGCACAATGCATTTTCACGTAGATATTGATAGCCATAGGATAAAAATTTACGATAGGAGCTTCCATCTATAGGGTCGGTAAATCGATTTCCTTTAAAGTAAAATCTAATAAAAGGTCTAAACCAAATACTTAGGGTTATTAAAAGTGTCCTAGGGAATAGGTTTAACAATAATTTCATAACGATAGGGGTTCTTTTCTAAAAGGCGTTTCTTCGTCACTTTTAATACCTAAAGCTGCATAGATATATTGAAAAGTTGAAAGCAGTTCTGGCTTGCCATCCACCAAGGCCACATCATGTTCAAAATGTGCACTTGCTTTCCCATCAGCGGTCAGAATGGTCCATCCATCTTTGAGTTGTTTTATTCTGTGCGTACCGCCGTTAATCATTGGCTCGATTGCCAATACCATTCCTTCCTGTATTTTTTTACCCTGTCCTCTTCTTCCATAATTAGGCACTTCGGGACCTTCGTGCATTACTTTTCCTAGACCATGTCCTACTAATTCACGTACCACACCATACCCTTCTTTTTCACAGTGATATTGAATGGCATATGCCATATCACCAATGCGATTTCCATCACGAAACTTATCAATTCCTGCATAGAGTGACGCTTTGGTTACCGTTAATAATTTTTGAACAGCTTGATCAATTTCTCCCACAGAAAAGGTGTAAGCATGATCACCATAAAAACCATTTTTTAGTGCGCCACAGTCAATTGATATAATATCTCCTTCTTCAAGGTGTGTGTTATTTGGAATTCCATGAACTACTTGAGCGTTTGGACTCATGCATAAAGTGTTTGGAAAATCGTACAAGCCTAAAAAACCAGGTTCTGCCTCGTGGTCACGAATAAAAGTTTCTGCCAGGCCATCTAATCTAAGTGTGCTTACCCCGGGTTTAATTTCTGAGGCCAGCATTCCTAATGTTTTGGAAACGATTAAAGCGCTTTCTCGCATTAACTCAATTTCCTCTAATGTTTTTAGTACAATTGCTGCCATATTAAAAGTTTGCGTATGAGTCTTGGTAAGGCTGTTTTTTTAAAATTTTAGAAAAATCTTCTACAAGATTTTCAACAGGAAATTCAACAATTCGATTCAGTTCCTTCCCATTTTCAATAAAAATAAGAGTAGGTATGTAAAGAATGTCATATTCTTTTTCATACCCAAGTGGGCTATCTTTATATTCAGAAATACAATACATTTCAATTCGATCTTCCGTCACTCCTAAAAGATCAAGCAGCTTAAACATACCACCTAATTCACGCTGGGTGTCGCCACACCAAGTACCTAAAAACAACTTAAATTCAAGGTTTTTGGCAAGGGGAGCAGATGTTGCAGCCCATCCCTCAGGTATTTTTATATTTTCATATTCAGGTTTAAACCAAGCCTTAAATTCGGGAATGTTCAAATTTGCACGATTTATATGTCCAAGGAGCACAGTCTCTCCTTCTTCCCCAATAATGCTTGCTACTTCTAGTGGTTGTTGAGCTGCTTTTTTTGGTGTAGGACTTATACAGCTTAGTGCAATTATAAATAAAAAAGTAAGAGAGGTTGAGATTTTCATGGCCGAATAATTAAAGATTTTTGAGTCATCGTATTCGGTTGAGAAACATCTAGTAAATCTAAAACGGTAGGAGCAATGTCCCCTAAAATACCATCAAGTATTTTTTTCTTTTCAGCATCTACTAAAATAATTGGGACAGGATTTGTAGTGTGTGCAGTATTAGGGCTTCCGTCAGCATTAATCATGGTTTCACAATTTCCATGATCTGCAATTACAATGGTTACATAGTCAGCTTCAAGCGCAGTTTCAATAACCGCCTTTGCGCATTCATCTACAAATTCACAGGCTTTTATAGCAGCTTGAATATCACCGGTATGTCCAACCATGTCTGGATTAGCAAAGTTTAAACAAATAAAATCAGGCGCAACCGTGTTGATTTTATTTATAATTGCATCCTTAATTTCAAAAGCACTCATTTCAGGTTTTAAATCGTAAGTAGCCACTTTTGGTGAAGGACATAGAATACGTTCTTCTCCTTCAAATGGAGTTTCTCTTCCACCATTGAAGAAAAAAGTTACGTGAGGATATTTTTCAGTTTCTGCAATACGTAATTGAGTTTTTCCTGCTTTCGCTAAAACATCTCCCAAAGTATCTTTTAAATTATCTTTATCAAAAATGACTCTTACTTTTTTAAAGGAGTCATCATAATTAGTGAGCGTTACATAATATAAATCGAGCGGTTCCATTTCTAGCTCAGGGAATGCTTTTTGAGAAAGTACTTTTGTTAATTCTCTTCCTCTATCGGTTCTAAAATTAAAGAACAAGATTACATCATCATCATTAATAAGAGCTTTAGGTTTCCCCGCACCATTATCTTTATAAAGAGGTTCAATAAACTCATCGGTTACCCCTGCAGCATAGCTTTTTGAAAGTTCTTCTGAAAAGTTTTTTGTGGCAGTACCGGTTCCTTTTACAAGCAAGTCATATGCTTTTTTAACTCGTTCCCAGCGTTGATCACGATCCATCGCATAGTACCTGCCAATTACAGAGGTAAGTTGTCCACCTGTTTTAGATAATTTTTTTTCAATTCGTTCTATAAAACCTTTTCCAGATTGCGGATCTACATCTCGACCATCAGTAAAAGCATGTAGGTAAACTTCATTTAAGTTGTATTCTCCAATAAGGTCTAAAATTCCCTCTAGATGATTAATATGTGAATGCACCCCACCATTTGAGAGGAGTCCTAAAAGGTGTATTTTTTTACCATTTGCTTTAGCGTATTCTAAACTATCTGTTAAAACCTTTTCAGTTCTTAAGGCATCATTTTCAATGGCCAAATTAATTTTAGCTAAATCTTGGTACACTATTCTACCCGCTCCCAAGTTCATATGGCCTACTTCGCTATTTCCCATTTGCCCTTCTGGAAGCCCAACGTGCTTACCATCTGTCCTGAGGGTCTTGTGGCTATAGTTTTTGTAGAGAGAATCTATGTAAGGTGTTTTTGCCTGATCTACCGCAGAAACTTTTGGATCGGGAGAATTACCCCAACCATCTAAAATCATTAAAAGTGTTTTTTGGGCCATCAATAAAGTTTTTATAAAGATACAAATTACTCTAGACCCCCCTCCATTAACAATTGCTGAAAAAAAAGCTGTTTCTTTGTAAACAAAACACTTGAAAAAAGGGATTGTTTATCGGTCTACAGGAAGTTGGTATACGGTTCATTCAGAAGGTATTTTTTATGAATGTAGAATCAAGGGAAAGTTTAGGTTAAAGGGAATTAAAAGCACCAACCCAGTCGCCGTTGGAGATCATGTTCATTTTGAAGTTGACCTACATGCGACTGCCCCAGAAGGCAGTATCACTCAAGTTGAAGAAAGACAAAATTATATTGTAAGAAAATCCGTAAACCTTTCTAAGCAAACCCATATTATTGCCTCTAATATTGATCAAGTTTTTTTAATAATAACCTTGAACAACCCCCCCACGTTTCCTGCTTTTGTGGATCGTTTTTTAGTCACTGCAGAAGCGTATCAAATTCCAGTTATTTTATTGTTCAATAAAATGGATTCTTATGAGGATTCGTCTTTGAAAGAAGTAAAAGAATTTCAGAAAATTTATCAAGATATAGGATATTCCACCTATAATATTTCAGCCACTAAGGGATGGGAAATAGAATCAGTTAAGGCTATAATGCAAGATAAAGTGAGTATGTTTTCTGGACATAGTGGTGTAGGTAAATCGACTTTAGTAAATGCAATATGCCCGGGTTTAGATTTAAAAACGGCTGCCATTTCAAAGCAACATCAACAAGGAATGCACACAACTACCTTTGCTGAAATGTTTGCCTTAACCAAAGGAATGAAGATTATAGATACTCCAGGCATTAAGGGTTTTGGAGTGGTTGACATGAAGCCTGAGGAAATAGGAAATTACTATCCAGAATTTCATAAGCGAAAAGATAAGTGTAAATTTCACAATTGTCTTCATCATAACGAACCGAAATGTGCTATTATAGATGCTATAGAAGCTGGTGAAATTTCTGAGTCTCGCTATAAAACGTACTTACAAATGTTGGAGGATGATTCTCCCTACCGAAATTAAGCATGCGCGTAGTTATTCAAAGGGTTAAAAACGCCCAAGTTATTATTAATCAATCTGAAAAAAGAACCATTGAAACCGGCTTGCTTGTCATGCTAGGAATTGAAGCGAGAGACGATGAGTTAGATGTTTTATGGTTGGTAAACAAAGTTTTAAATCTTCGTATTTTTAATGATGAGAATGGAGTAATGAATCATTCATTGCTAGCTTCAGAGGGTGAGCTTATGGTAATCAGTCAGTTTACTATCATGGCTTCTACAAAAAAGGGAAACCGTCCTTCCTATATTCGAGCTGCAAAACATGAACATGCTATTCCCTTATATAAATTGTTTTTAGCAACTGCCCAAAAGCACTTCAGTAAAAAAGTGGTATCCGGAACTTTTGGTGCCGATATGGAAGTATTACTTATAAATGATGGTCCTGTCACCATTCAAATAGATTCAAAAAACAAAGAATAGCTTTTAGAGGATGCTGACTTCTGTTTCTAAGGGAACATCAAACTGATTCAATGAAGCTTTTTGTATTTTTTTAGCCAGTGTTAAAATTTCTTTTCCAGAGGCAGTACCATAATTAACCAATACAAGTGCTTGTTTTTTATGAACGCCTGCATCTCCCTCCCGTACTCCTTTAAAACCTAATGATTCAATAATCCATCCGGCTGGTATTTTAACGAAACCTTCTTGGCTTGGGTAGTGGGGTAGTTCAGGAAATGAATGTTGAAGTTTCTTGAAGTGGTCTAATGTAATTATGGGATTCTTAAAAAAACTACCACTATTTCCAATTTGTTTTGGGTCGGGGAGTTTAGAATGTCTAATTGAAATGACAGCTTCTGCTATGTTATGGATAGTGGCAGGTTTATCCGCCAGTTTTAATTGAATAGCGCCATAAGAAACATTGTTGCTATGTGGAAATTTTTGCAGTGTAAAACAAATACTAAGAATGATGAATTTCCCTTTAAGTTTCTTTTTAAAGACAGAGTCTCTATATCCAAATTGACACTCTTCATTTGAAAAGGTATGGATGGTTTTAGTTTTGATTTCAAATGCTTTACAGGAATGAAACACCGATTTCAACTCTACTCCATAGGCTCCAATATTTTGAATTGGTGCTGCGCCTACACTTCCAGGGATAAGGGCTAAATTTTCAATACCTCCAAGGTTATTGGATAAACTCCATAGCACAAATTCGTGCCAATTTTCACCTGCCTGAACTTCTACTGTTGCTTTTTCTGCTGTTTCTTGTGTTATTACAATCCCTTTTGTTGCCATTAAAAGAGTGAGTCCTTCAAAATTTTTAGTAAAAAGCAAATTACTTCCTCCGCCTAAAATTCTTAGGGGAACACCTTCATTTTCTATTAAGACTTCTTTTAGGTCTTGGGAAGAAGAAAGAGCATAAAAGTGTTTTGTTTGGATATCAATTCTAAAAGTATTATACTTTTTTAATGAAACGTTATCTTCAATTTTGAACATGCATCAAGATACTAATTTACCATAGGCAACTAAAGCCTTTTCTAGAATACTTGCCGCACGAATTAACTTTTGACTATCTAAAATGAAAGCAATTCTAACTTCATTAAGTCCCACTCCGGGTGTTGAATAAAATCCTTTAGCTGGTGCCAGCATTATAGTTTGATTGTTGTCATGAAAGTCCGTCAGCAAATATTTTGAAAAATTTTCGGAATCTTTAACCGGTAATTTCACAATACAGTAAAAAGCACCCATAGGATGTGAAACCTTGACATTTGGGATCTTCTCTAAGTGATCTATTAATACATTTCTTCGGGTTTTGTATTCTGCCACAACCTCTTTTAAATAGCTATCAGGAGCATCCAATGCTGCCTCACTTGCCATTAAAGCTAATGTGGGAGGAGAGAGTCTTAGGTGTGCAAATTTTAAAACATTTTGAATAAACATTTTATTTTTAGACACAATGCATCCCACTCTTGCCCCACAAAGACTATATCTTTTTGAAACAGAATCTATCATTACGGTGTGTTCACTTCCATTTGGGTATTGAAGAACGGAATAATGTTTGTTACCCCCATGAATAAATTCACGGTACACTTCGTCTACAATTAAAAATATGTCATATTTAATAGCCAGTTCACAAAGAATGCTTATTTCTTTTTCGTTGTATACATAACCTGTTGGATTGCTAGGATTGCAAAGTAAAATAGCCTTAGTTCTTGAAGTAATTTTATCATTAATATTCTCTAAAGATGGAAGTTGAAATTGTGAAGTGAATTCCGAAATAACAGGAACAACATTTACACTAGCAGCAGCAGCAAAACCATTATAGTTGGCGTAAAAAGGCTCTGGAATAATAATTTCATCACCTGAATCACAAATCACATTTAAAGCAAATGTAAGGGCTTCACTAGCACCTGTGGTGACTAAAACATCATCAGGGGATACCTCAATTTGATTTTTTTTGTAATAAGCACATAATTTTTGGCGGTATTTAAGGGTTCCTTGCGAAGGACCATAGGGAAGGAGTGTTAAATCTGTATTTTGTATTGCATCAATGGCTTCTTTTGGTGCAGCAATATCAGGTTGGCCAATATTAAGATGAAGAACATCTATACCTCTAGCTTTCGCATCGTCTGAGTGACAAACTAGTTTTCGAATGGGTGACGTTGGAAGTTCAATTCCTTTTTTAGATAACTGTGGCATATCATAAATAAAAAGCAAAAATGATAAAAATATTAATCTTTTTAGCCTCTAGAGATAGCTTTTATTAACATCCCCAATATTATTTCTTGTTTTTTAGGTTTCGAGAATGAAAATGGCATTATTTTTTAAAACATCATAAATATCGTTTTTGAGATTTATTGCTTTGGCATTACATTTCCCTTGATTTTTAACGCAACAATTGGAGTTGTTAATACGTTGGTGTTAACCGTAATGGTTTTTCTAAAAGGGCCTTGTCTGTTTTTTGTGTCATAGCGAACAATAATTTCACTTGATTCTCCTGGAGCGATAGGACCATCTGGCTTTTTAGGAATTGTACAACCACAACTTGATTGAACCTTTTTAATAATTAAGGGAACATCTCCTGTATTGTAAAAGGTAAAAACACGCTCCCCATCACTTCCGTTTTCTATGGTTCCATAATCAATAGTGGTAGTTTCAAAATTGATTTGAGGTCCTATTTCCTGAGAAATTGCAGGGGTAAGAACAAGAAGGAAAAGTAGACTTAGGTAATGATATATTTTCATAATTTAAATCTTGAATAGTAAATTTAATTATTTTCTTTCAATTAGTGTCACTGATTTTTATTATACCATAAGTGTCACTACTTTTGTAAGTCAAAAATCAGACCAAAGTTTTTATGGAAATTCCTTCCAAGTTTAATTCCCAGTTAGTAGAAAGTAAATGGTACGGCTACTGGCAGAAAAATGGATATTTTAAATCTGTTCCAGATGAACGGGAACCCTACACTATTGTGATTCCTCCGCCAAATGTTACGGGGGTATTGCACATGGGGCATATGCTTAATGTCTCTTTGCAAGATATTATTATTCGTAGAGCTCGAATGCGAGGTTATAATACTTGTTGGGTACCAGGAACGGATCACGCTTCTATTGCTACAGAAGCAAAAGTTGTTGCCAAACTTAAGGAAGAAGGAATCGAGAAAAGTAGCTTAAGCCGTGATGCCTTCATTGCACAAGCTTGGGAATGGACCCATGAATATGGCGGTGTTATTTTAGAACAGCTTAAAAAATTAGGATGTAGTTGCGATTGGGATAGAACCAAATTCACTCTTGATTCTGATATGTCTGAATCTGTACTTAAAGTATTTGTTGATCTGCACAACAAAGGACTGATTTATAGAGGACACCGAATGGTAAATTGGGACCCTGAAGCACAAACAACCTTGTCTGATGAGGAGGTTGTATTTGAAGAAAAATCAGGAAATCTATATCACATAGCTTATAAAGTAGAAGGTTCTGATGAAAAAGTAATTATTGCTACTACAAGACCTGAAACACTTTTTGGTGACACCGCTGTTTGTATTAACCCTGAAGATGAACGCTATACGCACTTAAAAGGAAAAGAAGTTTGGGTACCACTAACTGATCGAAAAGTCCCAATTATTCAAGATGAATATGTTGCCATTGATTTCGGAACGGGATGCTTAAAAGTGACCCCAGCACATGATATTAATGACAAAACTCTAGGTAAAAAACATGGTTTAGAAATTATTGATATTTTTAATCCAGACGCCTCACTAAATGACAAAGGACTTGAGTTTGAAGGTTTAGATCGTTTTGTAGCCCGAAAAAAAGTAGTAAAAGCTTTAGATGCTCTTGGTGTTTTGATTAAAACAGAATCACATGTTCACAAAGTAGGAACTTCAGAGCGGACTAAAGCAGTAATTGAACCTCGCCTGTCTGATCAGTGGTTTCTTAAAATGGAGCAGCTGGCAAAACCTGCAATTGATGCTGTTTTAAATTCAGATGAAATTGCTTTACTACCTCAGAAATTTAAAAATACGTACCGCCACTGGATGGAGAATATTCGCGATTGGAATATTTCAAGGCAGTTATGGTGGGGGCAAAGAATACCTGCCTTTTATTATGGTACATCAAAAAATGATTTTGTTGTTGCCTTAACGACTGAAGAAGCTTTAGAATTAGCAAAAAAGAAATCAGGCAACAGTCACCTTAAAATAGAAAATTTAAGTCAAGATGAGGATGTTTTAGACACTTGGTTTTCCTCTTGGCTATGGCCTATTTCTGTTTTTGATGGAATTAGAAATCCTGATAATGAAGAGATAAACTATTACTATCCTACTCAAGATTTGGTGACAGGACCAGATATTTTGTTTTTCTGGGTTGCTCGAATGATTATTTCAGGATATGAATATAGAGACGAAAAACCTTTTTCTAAAGTTTATTTGACAGGCTTAGTTCGTGATAAAAAGGGACGAAAAATGTCTAAGCAATTACGAAATTCTCCTGATGCATTAAAGCTTATAGAAAATTATGGAGCAGATGCTGTTCGTGTTGGTCTAATGTTGAGTTCTGCTGCAGGAAATGATTTACTTTTTGATGAGAATTTATGTCAGCAAGGAAAAAACTTTTCTAATAAGATTTGGAATGCTTACCGTTTGATTGATGGATGGGAAGTAGAGGATTCTTTAGTTCCTGCTAAGGCTGCCTCAGAAGCTTTAGAATGGTACGCTCATCATTTTGAAAAGACGTTAGCGTGGATTGATGAAAACTTTGAGAAGTACCGTATTTCAGATGCATTAATGAGTCTTTATAAATTAATTTGGGATGATTTTTGTTCATGGCTATTAGAGCTTGTAAAGCCTGAGTATAGAAAACCTATAGATAAAATATCACGTGATACAGTGATCGCTTTATTTGAAAATAATTTACGATTGCTACATCCTTTTATGCCTTTTTTAACGGAAGAGTTATGGCATTTTATTTCACCTCGTGAGGCAAACGAAGCACTTACTGTTTCATCTTGGCCAACTTCAAACATCTTTAATCATGATGCTGTTAAGTCTTTTGAAAGTGCTAAAGAAATTGTTGCAGGTATTCGAAATTTTAGAAAAGAGAAAAATATTTCTATTAAAGAAAAGGTTATCGTTTATGTGACTAATTCAAAAGCTATACTTCCCTTTGAGGCAAGTATTACAAAATTAGGATTACTGGAGGCATTGCATTATGAAAATGCCCCAGACAATAGATTTGGAGGTAGTTTTAGAGTTGAAAAATTAGAGTTCTTTATTCCTACTAAAGCAACCGAAGATCCGGAAGCCGAAAAAGAAAAACTAAAAGCTGAATTAAGATACACCAAAGGATTTTTAGCCTCTGTAGAAAAGAAACTATCAAACGAACGTTTTGTTTCAAATGCACCAGAACAAGTAATTGCTATTGAACAAAAGAAAGCGGCAGATGCCGTTGATAAAATAATTATGCTAGAGAAAAGCTTAGGGATACTTTAATTTTTATGAGAAATTGAATCAATCCCACCTTTTACTATATCATTTAAAGCAATGTCTAAGGTCGTTCCTATGGGTAAAAATAAGTCTACTCGAGAGCCAAATTTAATAAAACCAGCATCTGTTCCTTGTGTTACTTCCATACCCACTTCCGCATAGTTTACAATGCGTCTTGCAACAGCTCCTGCAATTTGTCTGTAGAGAACTTCTCCAAAGGTGTCATTTTTTAAAACAATTGTAGTACGTTCATTTAACTCTGAAGATTTGGGATGCCATGCGACAAGATATTTTCCTGGATGGTATTTACTAAATTGTACTTTTCCACTCATAGTATAACGTGTTACATGTACATTTAAAGGCGACATAAATATAGATACTTGGAGGCGTTTGTCTTTAAAATATTCTTTTTCGAACACTTCTTCAATAACAACTACTTTCCCATCTACTGGTGCAATAAGTTGGTTACTGTTTATAGGAGTTTTACGTTTGGGGTTTCTGAAAAATTGAAGGACCAAAACAAGAATTATTAAAGCAGAAATTTGAATTCCAATTCTCAACAAAAATTGATTCTCAATAGTGTATTCTGATACAACAGCTAAACCAGCTGTTATAAGAAAACTTGTCATAATAATTTGATATCCTTCTTTATGAAACATAATCTACAAAAATTAAAAATAAATTAACAAAAGGAGCCGTAAAAAGGACACTATCCATTCGGTCATAAAAGCCCCCATGACCAGGAATTAATGATCCACTGTCTTTCACTTGGGCAATGCGTTTAAACTTTGATTGAATCAGGTCTCCTAAAGTCGCTCCTACAATAACAATCACTGCTAAAACAGGTAACACCCATAGTGCATAATCTTTTTGAAAGGGGGTAATTGCTATACTCACAAGGATGCAAACAGAGGCTCCACCCCAAAAACCTTCCCATGTTTTCTTAGGAGATACATCAACAAACAGCAGGGTTTTGCCCCATTTTTTTCCTGTGATATATGCAAAACTATTGTTGATCCAGATTAATAGATACATATAAAGCGTAATACCATGGATTATAGAATTCTCAAAGGCTGAGGTAGCCACAATAAAATACGCTGAAGTAACAAGGTAAAATAGGGCAAGACTAGTCTTTAGATAAGGCGCTAGAACGAAAGATTTTTTTGTAAGTAGTAAATAAGCGAGTAATAGGTTTGCAGAAATACACAAAAACAATAAACCTATATGTAAGGTGCTATCTATTTTTTTAGTAAAAAACTGATAAATTAGGAGTCCTAAAAAAAGAAAAGGAATGGGACTTTTATATTTCAGTAGTCTTTGAAATTCAAATAATGCCAGTGCACAAAAAAGGGTAAGAACAATAATCAGGGCTAAATTTGAGAATAAAGCTGAGAAAACAATTAAGGCCACATAAAGAAGTCCAGAAAGGCTTCTTACCGTCATTTCTCTCATAATTATGATTAGTCTTCTAGAAGCAAATATATGTTTTTTGCACTGGTCTCAAGCTCAGAAGTAATTTTTTCCTTGGTAGAATTGGATTTCACATTGAGTGTGCTAATGTTTGTAGGAATTTCTTTTCCGTATTTATTTTTCAATAAAGTCATCCCATGACTTACATCTTTTACTAATTGATTTGATTTGGCAACTATAATTACAGTTTCTGGTAGATTTGGTATTTTGAAATGTTTAATTTGATGCTCGCTAAGCAATATTTTTCCAGTATTACTAATGATGTATTCGCAATAAAGCACAACTGCTTTAAAAGATTTTAAATTCCCTAAGCTTTGATTTGAAAGTTTAATATCAAAGTAACTTCCTAGTGATTCATCTAAGCATAAAATCGCAGTAGGGTCCTCCCAGTTGTTTTCAATACAAATTTTTTTAAAATTATCTAGGGTAGATTTTGCGGATTCACAAAAGAGAAATAGCCCTCCTTTTGAGGTAAAATTTTTAACAAAAGTAATATCAAGAGGATCTTCTTTAGATTGTAAATAGAGACTTTTGTCAGGTTTTTTCCTAGTATAATTACCGAAAAATTTATCCCAAATTCTCATATTGATTTTGTTTCTATTTTTGCTTGATTGCCTTGGCTTCTTCTATTTTTTCACTGTTAGTTTTATAGGGTCTTACACCTAAAATGTTTTCTAAATCATCCTTAAAAATAACTTCTTTTTCTAAAAGACGTTCCGCTAAGAGTGTTAATTTATTTTTTGAGGTTTTTAAAATATCAATTGCTCTGCTATATTGGTTCTCAATAATTCCTGAAATTTCATGATCAATTTTTTGAGCAGTTTTTTCTGAATAAGGCTTTGTGAAGTTGTATTCTGACTGTCCTGTTGAATCATAATAGGTAATGTTTCCAATGGCATCATTTAGGCCATAAATAGAAACCATAGCCCGAGCTTGTTGGGTTACCTTTTCAAGGTCGCTTAAAGCACCTGTTGATATTTTATCAAACATCACTTTTTCAGCCGCGCGCCCACCTAATGCAGCACACATTTCATCTAGCATTTGTTCCGATTGAATAATTTGGCGTTCCTCAGGGAGGTACCAAGCTGCTCCTAGCGATTTTCCCCTAGGTACAATTGTAACTTTTACAAGAGGGGCTGCATGTTCCAAAAACCAGCTAATAAGTGCATGTCCTGCTTCGTGATATGCAATTGTTTTCTTTTCATCAGGAGTGATTATTTTATTTTTCTTTTCAAGTCCTCCTACAATTCTGTCAACGGCGTCTAAGAAGTCTTGTTTTCCAACAGATTTCTTATTTTTTCTAGCAGCAATTAATGCAGCTTCATTACAAACATTCGCAATGTCTGCTCCAGAAAAACCAGGAGTTTGCTTTGCTAGAAACTCAACATCTAAGGTTTTGATAGCCTTTAAAGGATTTAAGTGAACCTTAAAAATTTCACGACGTTCGTTTAAATCGGGCAGGTCTACATAAATTTGTCGGTCAAAACGCCCAGCTCTCATTAATGCTTTATCAAGCACATCGGCTCTGTTAGTTGCGGCAAGAACAATTACGTTAGTATTGGTGCCAAAACCATCCATCTCTGTCAACAATTGATTGAGTGTATTTTCTCGTTCATCATTTGACCCATTCATATTACTTTTTCCCCTGGCGCGGCCAATGGCATCAATTTCGTCAATAAAAATAATAGCGGGAGATTTATCTTTTGCTTGATTAAATAAATCACGTACTCTAGAAGCCCCTACTCCAACAAACATTTCAACGAAATCAGATCCTGACAAAGAAAAGAAAGGTACTTTAGCTTCTCCTGCAACGGCTTTGGCTAGTAAGGTTTTACCTGTTCCTGGTAATCCAACCAATAGGGCCCCTTTTGGAATTTTACCCCCTAAAATAGTGTATTTTGTGGGATTTTTAAGGAAGTCTACAATTTCTTGAATTTCTTCTTTTGCCCCTTCTAATCCTGCAACATCTTTAAATGTTGTTTTGACATCTGTATTCTTGTCAAATAATTTAGCTTTTGATTTTCCAATGTTGAAAATTTGACCACCAGCACCTCCTCCAGCACCTCCTGACATTCGCCGCATAATAAAAATCCATACGCCAATAATAATAATAATTGGCATAAACCCAATAAGTGTATCTGCCCAACGATTTTCAACGGTAATAAATTCTAAACGAAATGAAATACCATTGCTTCGTGCCTTTTCTAATTTTTCTTCAAAAAGCTCTAAACTCCCTACTTCAAATTGGTAATGAGGGCCTTTAGTATTGTCTTGTCCTAATAAGTTTTTTGAAATAATATTTTGATGATCACTCTTGTTTAGTGCTTCAGGGGTCAGAGTTACTCGAACACTACTTTTGTTTCGGATTACAACAACTTCGGTCACATCACCAGCATTAAGATAACTTTCAAAGTTTGAAATGTTTGTTTTGCTAAGTGTTTGCCAGGAATCACTTCCTCCAAAAATACTCATACTAAGAAGTGCAAAAATAATAGCACCGTATAGCCAGTAAATATTAAACTTAGGGGTAGTTGGTTTTTTTTCTTTTTTCATAGTTTTTAATAATTCGAGATAATTTGGGTGCTTTTAGCATCTCCCCAAAGTTCTTCGATATTGTAGTATTCTCGTATATGTTTTTGAAAAACGTGAACCACAACGTTCACATAGTCCATCAAAATCCATTCAGCTACTTCCGAGCCTTCAGTATGAAGAGGTTTTTCATGTATTATTTTACTTACATTTTTTTGGATTGAACCTACAATTGCAGATACTTGAGTGTTTGAGTTTCCGCTACAAATCACAAAATAGTCACAAGGGGTGTTGTCAATTTCTCTTAAATTAAGAATTAAGATTTCTTCTCCTTTAATATTTTCAATGCCTATGACTATTTCATCTAACAATGATTGAATAGAATATATTTTATTTATCATTCAGTAGTGCAATTTTTCTATAAATTTATTACATTTTCAGTCGGTTACGACGACGACTATGAGCTATTTTAATTTAATCAAACTTAATGCCATTACTTCCACCAATGATTTTTTGAAAGAAAGATATCAAAAGGGTGCTTGTGTGGATGGAGATTTGTCTTGGGCGAAAAAACAAACTAAGGGCAGAGGACAGCGTAATCGCAGTTGGATTTCTTCACATGAAAATAGTCTAACTTTCAGTGTTTATATATCTTACAAGAATTTCAACTCAAAAGATACTTTTGCCATAAGTGCTGCAGTAGCCGTAGGACTTGTAAATGCTTTAGCAGCTATTGGCGTTCCTGACTTGAAAATAAAATGGCCCAACGACATATTGTCATGTAACAAAAAAATTGCTGGAATTTTAATTGAAAATATTTTTAAATACTCAAACTTGAAAGCTTCAATTATTGGCATTGGCTTAAACATAAACCAGTTAGATTTTGAGGACTTACCGCATGCTGGATCTTTAGCAACGGTTACAGGCAAACAGTGGGACTTAGAAGATGTGTTTAATGTACTTAAGGAGGCTTTAGAAAAGACATTTTTTTCTTTAAAGACTAGTTCAAAAGAACAATGGGTGTTGGATTATTCAAAACTTTTATGGAAAAGAGATGAACTAGCATTATTTGAAAGAAACGGAGAAACTTTTAAAGCAATTTCAAAGGGTGTGAGTTACGAAGGAGCTTTACTTTTAGAAAATATGGAAGGAAAACCTCTTGTCTTAAATTCTCATCAATTACGAATGCTTTATAATTTTACCCGATAGTAGGCTTCCATTGAGCGGGATCTTTGCGCCATGCTTTTAAATTTCCAGAGTGTGCTGAAGATATTTTATTTTGTGCAATTGCAACGGGAAGCAAATGCTCATAATTACAAAGAGTTTGTAAGTTAACGGCAGCTTCATTAAAAGCCTGGTCTGCAACATCAAAGCCATAGTCAAAAAGTGCAAACATGGCCAAAACCTCTGCTTCTGCTTTTTTAAGAGCATTGACTGCATTTAAACTACTTTTTCCTGTGCTGATAAGGTCTTCAATAACAATAACTTTTTTTCCTGGAGGGAGCGATCCTTCAATTTGGTTTTGTCTACCGTGTTTTTTAGGTTCAGGGCGAACATAAATAAAAGGTAGGTTTAACTTCTGCGCTACCAACATTCCAATTCCAATGGCTCCTGTAGCTACCCCAGCAATAAGAATATCAGTCTCAAACTGAGATTTGATTTCATTGGCAATACTTTTGCTTAAAAAACTCCGAACTTCTGGAAATGAGAGTGCGATTCGGTTATCACAATAAATTGGGGATTTCCATCCGCTTGCCCAAGTAAATGGATTTTCTGGATTCAATTTAATTGCATTAATTTGTAAAAGGTATTCAGCAGTTTGCTGAGCAATATTTTGATTAAAGATCATAAACAAATGTATAAAGTTTTTTACAATCAGAAACCACTTTTTTTCACCACTGATTTATCCAAAAATTCAGATGAAACTCCTTTGTTTTTTATAAAGTATGCGACTGCTTATATAATTGTCAGAGCTTTACTTAATAAGAAGACGAAGGCTGTTTATTTATATCACCCTAAAGAAGAAAAGCTTAAAAAACATTTTTTAAAACATTTTCCTGTCGTTGAGGCTGCGGGTGGCTTGGTGGAACATACAGATGGGCGCTATCTTTTTATTTATAGAAATGATAAGTGGGACCTTCCTAAAGGGAAAATTGAAAAAAATGAAGTGATCATTGATGCTGCTATTAGAGAAGTCATGGAAGAGACTGGAGTGGCTGATATAGTTATTAAAAGACCACTTAAAACAACCTACCATGTGTATAATGCCAACGGAAAATTTAAACTTAAAAAGACATATTGGTTTTTGATGAAATCCAGTTATGATGCTCCACTAGTACCTCAAGAAGAAGAGAACATTCAAGCTGCAGTTTGGAAAACTAAAACGGAATTTTCTGCTTTGATGCAAAATGCCTACGAGAATATTAAAATTCTTTTAGAAGAAATAAAGTAAATTATTTTCTTACTGCCTTAGGGACAAGAGAAGTATAATCACCCCTGTAGTTTATGATTTCCCTTACGATGCTACTGCTAATAGAAGATAGATTTGCTGATGTTAGCAAGAACAATGTTTCTATTCCTGAAAGTCTTTGATTAATTTGGGCCACATTTTTTTCGAATTCAAAATCTGAAGCATTTCTTAGACCTCTTAAAATGGCTGAGGCCTCTTTTTTTTTTACAGAAATCAATTGTTAATCCCGAATAAGATTCTATACTAATTTTGGATTCCTGCTTAAAAGTTTCATTAATAAATGCCATTCTTTCCTCTAGAGAAAACACTTTTTTTTTATCAATATTGTTTCCCACCGCAATAATTAATTCATCGCATAATGGAAGTGCTCTTTCAATAATATCTTGATGTCCAAGAGTTATGGGGTCAAAAGAGCCGGGAAAAACAATTCGTTTCATACTAAAAGGTTAATTTTTCTCTAATGCGTTTTGCAAAAGGTAACTAAAAAAATGAGAAAGTTCAATTCCCATTGCTTTTACTTGTTGTGGAACAATGCTATTGCGAGTAAGTCCTGGAACGGTGTTTATTTCTAATAAATGAGGAACGCCTTCTACAAAAATAAACTCACTACGAACCACACCATTTAGTCCTAGCTCAATATAAATTAATTTTGCCCAATGCTCAACCGCTTCTTTCCACGCAACAGGAATTTTGGCAGGAGTTATTTCCTGAGCCTTCCCTTCATATTTTGCAGCGTAATCAAAAAATTCATTTTCGGTTATAATTTCTGTAATAGGAAGCACAGTTATATCTCCATTAAATGCAGCTACACCTACTGAAACTTCTCTTCCTTCTAAAGCGCTCTCTATTATTACTTGAGAATCTTCTTCAAATGCTTTTTCTATGAAGGTGGTAAGATCTTTTTTAGCGGTCACTTTATATACGCCAAAGCTACTGCCAGCCCGATTGGCTTTTACAAAACAAGGAAGCCCAACAGTTGATTGAATCAAGTCTTCATTAATTTTAGTTCCTTTATTAATAGAAAAATGTTTAGCGGTAGGTACTTTTAGATTCCGAAGTACAGAGAGGCAGTCTCTTTTGTTATGTGTAAGCCCGGAATTGTAACTATTACAGCTTGAAAAAGGAATTTTCAAAAGCTCCCACAAGGCTGCAAGTTGCCCATTTTCACCAGGTGCTCCGTGAACTGCATTGAAAATAATATCCAAATTGACAAGGGTTTCATCGCTTTGAAGTGTAAAAGCCCCTTTGTTGACTGAATACTTTTTGTTTTGATCATCTACAGCAACCCATTCAGAAGCATTTATGACAATTAAATAGACCTCCCAAAGCCCACGATCTAGCTTTTCAAAAACAGTTTTTCCACTTTGAATAGAAATATCATATTCAGAGGTATATCCCCCAGAAACAACACCCACTTTTTTTTTCTGCATTATTTTCGGTTCTTTTGCAAAGGTATATCATTTCAAGGCAATCCAAAAGCATGCATTTTATTATCTTAGCCCTTAAATCTAACTCATGAATTTTTTATGCTTTTTTTTTAGTAAATTATTTCTTTGGCAATTGCTTTACCTTGGGCTTGCCTCAACCACTTTTTTTTTTTTAGTATCCGTCAGCTTAAGAGAAATTACTAATCATAATGATTATCAAAAAGTACCCAATTTAAGGGGGGTAACACTTTCGGCAATTCCTGCTATAATGGAAGAGCAAAATTTCCGTTTTGAAGTTATAGATTCTACAAAATTTGTTCCTGAATTACCACCTCTTTCAATTATTTCACACCTACCCTTAGCAGAACGAGAGGTTAAGAAAAATAGAAAAATATATCTTACCGTAAATCCTTCTAACTATAGAAAAATAACAGTCCCTAATTTGATTCAAATTACAAGAAGAAATGCAGAATCTATTATAAAGTCTGTTGGTTTTGAAGTAGGGGAGATTACATATAAAAATGATATTGGTAAAGACATGGTTTTGGAAATTCGATACCAAGGAAATAAAATTAACCCAGGAATCTTACTCCCTAAAACCACAAAAATTGATTTAGTTTTAGGAAATGGAAGAAGATAAAAGCTCTTTAGGGGAAGAAATTAAAAGTATTGATTCGCTTTATGAGCATTATGCTTTTAAAGCAGATCCAGGGCAATCTCCTCTGCGGGTAGATAAATTTTTGATGGCACGCGTTGAAAACGTAACTCGAAATAAGATTCAACAGGCAGCCAAAGATGCTAGTATATATGTGAATGGAGCAATTGTAAAATCGAATTATAAAGTAAAGGGAGGTGATATGGTAAAGGTACTTTTTACCCATCCACCCTATGAGAATTTACTTATTGCGGAGGACATTTCATTAGATATTGTTTACGAAGATGATATTTTAGTTGTGGTAAATAAACCTGCGGGTTTAGTAGTTCATCCCGGTCACGGAAATTATTCTGGAACCCTTTTAAATGGATTGCTACATCACTTTAAACAACTACCCAAAAATTCAAATGACCGCCCAGGTTTAGTGCACAGAATAGATAAAGACACGAGCGGCCTTTTAGTTGTTGCTAAAACTGAACAAGCGATGGCTCATTTGTCAAAACAATTTTTTGATAAAACATCAGAACGAAAATATCTTGCATTAGCTTGGGGAGACATTAAAGAAGATCAAGGCACTATTGAGGGAGCCATTGGAAGGCATCCCAAAAATCGTCTTCAAATGACTGTCTTTGAAGACAACTCTGAAGGAAAAGAAGCAGTAACACATTTTAAGGTGTTGGAGCGTTTTGGATATGTTACATTAATAGAGTGTCAGCTTGAAACTGGAAGAACCCATCAAATTCGTGCTCATTTAAAATCTATAGGACATACTCTTTTTAATGATGCTCGCTACGGAGGTGAAAAAATTCTTAAAGGAACTAGTTTCACAAAATACCGTCAGTTCGTAGATAATTGCTTTAAGCTTTTGCCGCGTCAGGCACTCCATGCCAGAACACTAGGCTTTATTCACCCTAAAACCGGAGATAAGATGCAATATGATTCTCCAATTCCAGAGGATTTTACAGCGGCTATTGATAAGTGGAGACAATACGCACAGCATAAGAATTTATAATATAAGTATTTTAAGCTTCGATTATACTTACTTGTAATCTGAAATAAATCCTTGTATTTTTAATAAAAAATAGAGTATTATGATAATAGTTATTTCTCCTGCAAAGTCATTAAAATTTGATGCGCAGCTTCCTACAAAAAAGCAAACAACACCTCATTTTAGTGAAGAGGCCAAAAAAATTAATGGTTTACTTAAAAAAAAAACTCCTAAAGCATTAACAGAATTGATGCACATTTCTGATAAGTTAGCACAATTAAACTGGGAACGAAACCAATTATTTAATGCACCTGAACATAATGCCTCTAGGGCAGCGGTTTTTGTGTTTAATGGTGACGTTTACCAAGGACTAGATCCCTATACATTATCTTTAGATAAGATTGATCAAATGCAAGATCAATTAAGAATTTTATCTGGTCTATACGGACTTTTAAAGCCTTTAGATCTAATCCAGCCATACAGGCTTGAAATGGGAACTAGTTTTTCTGTAGGGACTTACAAAAACCTTTATGACTTTTGGAAAAACAGAATCACAGAGCAACTTAACTCAGAAATTGAGGAAGATGAACTTTTTGTAAACCTTGCCAGTAATGAATATTTTAGTGCAGTAGATGCTAAAAAATTAGCGGCTGAAATTGTAACCCCCCAGTTTAAAAATTTTAAAAACGGTAAATTAAAAATCATCTCCTTCTATGCAAAAAAAGCTCGGGGCATGATGGTGCGTTATCTTATTGAAGCAAATGCTAAAACAATAGCAGATGTTTATTCTTTTAATTTAGGTGGATATTCTTATAGTGACACTGAAACAGTAAATCCGTTAAAACCTGTTTTTATAAGATAAATCTATTTTGAATCTATATGCGGAGTTTTTTTGATTTAGCTCTTGGTCTTTTTACCCCGTAACTACCTCTAAAAACTTTTCCTTTAAATGTTTTTCGGTCTCCCTTTCCCATGGCATATTAAATTTGGTTAGGAGTTAATGTACTCCTTTTTAAAAGGCCTTTAGTTCCTTGGCAATTCCAAGGACATTTTCAGTAAAATAGTTCATTAAGAAACATCTTGAAAGCAAAGCACTTCCTTCTAATGAATCTGTCACCAAAACCTTTTTTAAATCTAATGCTGAATATGCCTTGAGCATCAAAATGGCTATGGGAGCATAACTAAAATGCCAAGGCTCATAATAGAATCCTTTTCTAGAAATGTTATTGCTATATGGGCGCACAAACCCGAAGTTTTCAGCATTTTGATCCATCCATTTTCTCATGTTGTCATACGGTCCATTTTGATGAAACTTTTCTGCAAGAAGTACATCTCCTTCACGAGGCTGTGCACCGTCAATCAAATCAATATCCGTTCCCCAATGATGCCTTGAGGTGCCTGGAAGTGTTGAATACTCTATGATTTTTTTAATATTTTCCTCTGGATTCAGTCCAGCATTTTTATTGGCTAAAAATTTACGATTCCAAATCCTTTTTTGTTGGTCATAGGAACGGTAACCAGAAATGATTTCAAGCTCAATACTATCTTTTAAGGCCTCTTTCCGCATTTTTTCAAATGCAATCCCCACGGGTTTGATTAAAGGTATTTCTTTACTGTAAAGCGAGATAGATTCTTGGCCTAGCAATTGAGTAGCTGAATACTTTTCTTGAAATAAGGATTTAGACCAGGCATTTAAACCAAGTAATCCTATACTTTTAGTAATGAAGGTTTTACGATTCATGTCTTATTGTTTTTATAAAACGTTGATGGGTTCCAATTGAAGCAATTTCAAAAACATCACCCATTTCGGTAAAATCATTCTTTAAATAAAGGTCATTTTCAGTAATACGAGCATTTAGCCATATGTTATGAAGTATTGACAAATCTTTACCAATTGAAAAGATCTTTTGAATTAGTTGTGAGGCAATTCTTTTTCTTTGAAATGAGGGGAGTACCGCTATGGCTCTAAATTGAATTCCTTTTTTTGATTCATACTCGGGGCAAGAAGTGCGAAAAGCACTTAAAACACCGATCAGTTGGTTTTCAAAGTAGGCGCCTAAATGAATACTTTTGATATCACTGTCTAATGGTAAATGACATGAATCTAAAGGCTGTCTAAGTTCATAGGTTTGTTCCGCATTTATTTTCTTAATTTGAACATTCATTATTAAAAATTAACATCTAGTAAGGGTTTATTTTCCTTTGGTAAAGCTATCTTTATAAGATGAAAAATACAGTTTTTTTATGTTTTTCGTTACTAATGGTTGCTTTTGTTTTTGGGCAACAACGAAAACCTATTAAAGGGAGGCTTCTTTATAAAAACACAAGTGTGGTCGCGGCCAATGTTATTAATAATACAGATCAGACTAACACCATTACCGATGAAAATGGGGAATTTGAAATTGATGTTGCCGAAGGTGACGAAGTTATTTTTTCTTCCGTTCAATATAAAATTAGGAGTTTAATTATTACAGAAGAGATTCTTGCTAAAAATCGCTTGGTAGTTTCGGTAAATGAAAATATTAACGAACTTAAAGAAGTAGTTGTAACTTCTGAAGATGTTGAGAGTTATCTTGATTTAATAGAAGAGCAGTTTAAGGGCTTTGATTATGAACGTGACAAATCATCAGAAATCGTCAATAGACTTAGTGATGATCGTTTGATAACTAACGGCATTGACTTTGTTAATATTGCTAAATTAATTGTGAAAGCATTTGCAAATAAGACCAAAGAAGAGCAAATGAAAATAAAGCCTAGTGAGGTTTTACCGTATGTTTTTGAAAAAGATTTCTTTGAAAAAGATTTAGATCTTGCAACAGACCAGGTGGTTGGTTTTTTTGAATATTTGGATACTCAAATAAAATCTAGTGCCTTATTGAAACAAAGCAAACAATTTCAATTAATTGATTTTTTAATCAATAAAAGCAAAGATTATAAAGATATGATCTCAAAATAATCTTGCTGATGTATTTACTCCTTTTTTATTTTCTTATAAATGTATCTCCAGATCTTTTTACTGATATAGAGACTCATAAATTTTATGTGAGCACTACCGAAATTGAATATAAACGAGAGATTAAAATGTTTCAAATAAAGAGCCAGTTGTTTATTGATGATCTTGAATTACTTCTACAGCAAGAGGAAAAATCCCTTAGATTAGATCCAGATTCAAACACTCAACTAAGTGATAGTTTGCTTAAAACTCATCTTAAAAAAGAATTACAATTTATTATAGATGGTGAGCCACAAGAGATTACCTATTTAGGAAATGAATATAAAAATGATATTGTTGTGTGTTACTTAGAATTATATATCGATGAACTCCCTAGAGCTTTAGAAATAAAAAACAGAATGTTTTTTGATCTTTTTGATACACAGCAAAATATTATTCACTTTAAAAGTGAAGTACGCAGAAAAAGTTTTTTACTTCGTCCTGAAGCACCAACTTTAGTAATAGATTTAACAAAATAATGTTACTTTATCTCTATATGAAATGCGCAATAAAAAATGTATATTTATAAATTCTAAGCATCCGATGACATTCATATGAAACATTTCAAAACAACTTTTTACACCCTTACCTCATTTCTTTTTTTTGTAACTACAAACGCACAAGTTCACCAGGGACATACCAACACAAATAAATTCAAACAATTATACGATCAATTTTCAGATCCAAATAGATACCATAATGCCTCTGGTGCTCCGGGTGTTGATTATTACCAGCAAAAGGTAGATTACAAAATGGACCTAGAGCTAGATGATGCTTTTAGCAAACTCTATGGTGAAGAGACAATTACCTACACAAATAATTCACCAGATCAACTGCCTTATCTATGGTTGCAATTAGATCAAAATATTCGTAAAAAAGATGCCCCTGCGTTAGAGAAAAATGGTGTGAGTAATTCGGTGACTGTTCGACCAAGTAGTTTTGTTTCCAATTATATTAAAGATTCTTTTGACGGAGGTTTTAATATTGACTGGATTAAAGACGCCAATGAAAATTCACTACCCTATAAAATAAATCAAACAATGATGCGGGTAGATTTACCAAAGAAAATTGCTCCTGGTGGAACATATGTGTTTAAAATAAAATGGTGGTATAACATCAATAATCATGTTGATGACGGAGGTCGTTCGGGCTATGAGTATTTTCCTGAAGACGGAAATAAAGCCTATGTAATTGCCCAATTTTTTCCAAGACTATGTGTATACAATGATGTTGAGGGATGGCAAAACTACCAATTTTGGGGAAATGGAGAATTTGCTCTAGAATTTGGTGATTATCAGGTGAATATTACTGTTCCAGCCGATCATATTATGGAGGCAACAGGAAAGCTTCAGAATCCAAAAGAGGTTTTAACACGCGAAGAATACAAACGCTTTCAATTTTCGGAAAATAGTTTTGACAAACCAGTACTTATTGTAACTGAAGAAGAAGCGAGACTTAAAGAAGCTTCTTTCTCAAAAAAGAAAAGTACCTGGAAATATGACGCAAAAAATGTTAGAGATTTTGGATTTGCTACCTCAAGAAAATTCATTTGGGATCAACAGGCAGTTCAAATAGGCTCTCAAAAAGTTATGGCCGTTTCGCTGTATCCTAAAGAAGGAAATCCACTGTGGGAAGAATATTCGACTAAGGCTGTTGTACAGACCTTAAAGAGCTATTCTAAATTTACGTTTGATTATCCTTATCCCAAGGCAGTATCTGTTCATGCCAAAAGCCAAGGAATGGAATATCCAATGATTTGCTGGAATTATGGTCGCCCTGCTAAAGATGGAACCTATTCAGATCGCACTAAATTTGGTATGATAAGTGTAATTATTCATGAAGTAGGACACAACTATTTTCCAATGATTGTGAATTCAGATGAACGCCAGTGGGGTTGGATGGATGAAGGGTTAGACACCTTTATGCAATACTTAACAGAACAAGAGTTTGGGGAGTCACATCCTAATTCTATTGGAGCTTTAGATGCATATCCCTCTAGAAGAGGTGACCCAAAAAAAATTGTACCTTATATGGCTGGAAATCAAGATTTTATTTCCCCCATCATGTCTAACCCAGAAAATGTATACCAACTAGGGCCAAATGCCTATGCAAAACCTGCTACAGCACTAAATATTCTTAGAGAAACTATTATGGGTCGTGAAGCATTTGACCATGCCTTTAAGACCTATTCCCAACGCTGGATGTTTAAACACCCTACGCCTGAAGATTTTTTCAGAACAATGGAAGATGCTTCTGCTATTGATTTAGACTGGTTTTGGCGAGGTTGGTTTTATTCGACAGATGTAGTAGATATTGGCATTAAAAATGTTAAAAGATATTATTTTTCTGATGAGCCAGATTTAGAAAGTAAAGAACGTATTAAAGCCTATGGATATGATTTAGAGAATTTACCTAAAATGGTTTTTAAAATAGATCAAGAAAGTGAATCTTTTGATCCAAAAATTGCTTCTGTGAATGCAATTCAAAGCTCTAAATTTTTACAAGATTATATGGTAAAAGAAGGTTTTGATGCAAGTAATGCTTCGCCAAAATTCTTTTATGAAGTAGAATTTGAGAAGCCAGGTGGCTTGGTGATGCCTTTAATTGTTGAGTATAGGTTTGCAGATGGATCTAAAGAGCGTATTTCCTATCCTGTTCAATTATGGCGAAAAAATGAGGCTAGTGTTCGAAAGGTAATTGCTTCTAACATAGAGTTAGTAGGCGTTACCGTTGACCCAGATAAGGAGACTGCCGATGTTAACGATGATAATAACAGCTGGCCTAAGAAAGAAAGTCCATCTGAATTTGATAAATTCAAGGCAAAAATCAAAGGATAAACACTTATTAAACATAACTGCCGAATCATAAATAAGATTAAGTAGTTATGTTTTATTTTACTCTTATCTTTGTGTAAAATCTAGCACATGCTTTTATTTATTAGTGGGGCAGAAATTGTCTTTGTGTTTTTTATTATTCTATTAGTGTTCGGAGCAGATAAAATTCCATCTATCGCCAGAACACTCGCAAAAGGAATGACTCAGGTGCGTCAAGCAACCAACGATATTAAAAGCGAAATCCAAAAAACAGTTGATGTTGACATTGAAAACCCAACGAAAAGAATCACTAATAATATAAAAGAAGAGGTTGATAAGGTTAAAAGTGATTTTAATGACCTTGAAGATTCAATTCGCCGCGATCTTTAGCGGACCCAGCTAAGTGTTAGGCCATCTCTTAACGGAAGCAAGACTGTTTTTACTCTTGGGTCATTCTTTAATTTTTTATTATAATCCTGAAGCGCTAGTGTACTTAGGTCTTTTGAATTTGCCTTCCCAAGTACTTTTCCGCCCCATAAAACATTATCAGAAATAATCAAACCTCCAGCATTCATTTTTGGAAGCACTTCTTCAAAGTAGGCATCATAATTTACTTTATCTGCATCAATAAAAACTAAATCATAAGGTCCCGCTATCTTCGGCAAAATGGTTAAGGCTTCTCCTAGGTGTTTTTTAATTTTTTTCTTTTGAATACTTTTATTAAAGAATCGTTCTTGGATAGAGGCTAATTCTTCATTACAATCAATGGTGTGAATAACGCCACTTTCAGATAGTCCTTCCGCCAAACAAAGCGTTGAATAGCCAGTATAAGTGCCTATTTCAATAATAATTTTTGGATTGATTAGGTGTGAAAGTAAGCTTAAAAACCTTCCTTGAACGGGGCCACTTATCATTCTGGGCTTTAATACTTTTTGATGGGTTTCTCGCTCTAGTTCTAAAAGAATGGGAGGAATAGGTTCACTCATTGATTGTGAATACTGAATCCATTTCTTACTTAGTGATTCTGTAAAAGAATTTTTATTATTGTTTGGGACGGGCATAGGGAAAACGTTCTTTTAATTCGGGAACGGCATAGCCATCTAATCCATTAATAGAAACCACACCCCCTTTGTCTAATTGGACCCAGCCATCTTCAAGAAGCATAGTGTCGGTGATATAAAAATCTTTAATAGTTCCAACTAGTAACCGCGTGTCATTTTCTTTTATATGATATTCTGTAATGTAGTTACAAGCCATCTGGATGGGTGCATTTTTAACAAATGGAGCACTAAAACCTTCTCTTTTTTCGACCTTTAGTTTTGTTTTATCAAATTCAGAAATAGTATCAGGATATTTTGCAGAGGTGTGATGTGCATCTTTAATTTGACTTTTATGAATGGCATTCAAAGTGAAAATACCTGTAGATTTCATGTTGGAATGTGTGTGTCTAGGAACGCTTGTTGGGCGAAGTATTATGCCAATAAGCGCGGGATTACTTCCTAAATGTACAACGGAGCTAAATACAGCTAAATTTTCATTTCCTTCTGGAGAAATTGTACCTATTAGATGA
>JBKEHX010000002.1:0-36869 GCA_046711205.1 Flavobacteriaceae bacterium | reverse complement strand
AAGGTCCTGCGAGAGATGACTTTGCGGTAGATTGGCCCATTCGATATGAAGATTTGGATGCGTAGTATACGTATGTGGAGAAATTTATTGGAGTAAGTGGAAACAAAGATGGGTTAGACACCTTACCCGATGGAGACTTTTTAAAACCATGGGAATCTAATGTTGTCGAAGATTATTTCAGTAAAGAAATGAAAAAACACTATGAAGATCGCCATGTAATTTATGGTCGTTGTGCACACCTAACCGAAAGCAAACCTCAGTTTATAGAACAAGGAAGAGGCCTTTGTATGAGTCGAAGAATTTGACAGAGAGGCTGTCCTTTAGGAGGGTATTTTAACGCCAATTCTACACTAATTCCTTGGGCCTTAAAAACTGGAAACATGACCATTAAGCCCCTTTCTGTTGTGCATTCTGTATTGTATGATGAGGTACAACAAAAAGCGATTGGTGTTAGGGTTATTCTTGCGCAAACAAAAGAAACGCAAGATTATTTTGCCAAAGTAGTCTTTGTAACTGCCGCTACACTTAATATTAACTTGATTTTATTAAACTCAAAATCTAAACGTTTTCCAAACGGGCTTGGAAATGATAATGGCCTGATGGGAAAATATATTGCCTTTCATAATTATAGAGCCACCATAAAGGCTAAATTTGAAGGGTTCCCGGACAAGACTACTGAAGGGGCAAAACCAACGTCACACTATGTTCCTCGGTTTAGAAATGTATACCGCCAAGAAACAGATTTTTTGCGTGGTTATGCTGCTGGATTTGCTGCTAGGCCTGCTCGAAAAACAGATCGTGAAAACTTTGGTTCTCAACTAAAAGAACAGCTGCTGAAAACGAAAGAAACTGGAGTTTGGAATGTTAATTCTCATATGATGGGAGAGACTATTCCTAAGGAAAGTAATCAAGTAACTTTAGATCAAAATAAAGTTGATGCCTGGGGAATTCCTCTTTTAAATATAGCCGTGGATTATGATGAAAAAATGATTCAGGACTTTTTTGAGCAATTTACAGAGATGTTTAAAAAAGCTGGCTTTGTTAATATCAAAACAAATGATAACAAAAGAAGACCTGGAAATGATATCCATGAAATGGGGGAGTTCGAATGGGAAAAAACCCTAAAACATCACTTCTTAATGAGTGGAATCAGCTACATAAATGTAAAAATGTGTTTGTGACAGATGGCGCATGTATGACCTCTACGTCAACACAAAATCCTTCTTTAACCTTCATGGCCATTACCTCTAGAGCAGCTAATTATGCGATTGAAGAAATGAAAAAAGGAACGATTTAATAAAACTCTTTTTCCCTTTAAAATCAAGTGGCAGCGGAAACCCGAGGATTCATTAACCAAAACCAAAGCGGCGGAACTAAAGCTAACAAAATAGAGGTAGGATACCCAAAGGGAAGCTGAGGGCTTTCGGTCTTATTTTCTAAAATTTGGTATTTTTTTGATGATTTAAAGTGGTGGTCACTATGTCGTGTCAATTCATACAATACTATGCGTCCTATAATATGATTTGAATTCCATGAATGTTTCGTTTGTACTCTTTCATAGCGACCTGAAGGAAGCTTTTTGCGAACTAACCCATAATGCTCTATATAGTTAATTGTTTCAAGAAAGATAAAGGAAAGAATGCCAACTATAATGGCAAAAAAGAGGCCTGTTATTCCAAAAGTAACATGCCACATTCCTAGATAGGTCATTTGAAAAAGTGTATACCACAACATGTCATTTTTAAAAGAAAAGAAACTTTTATTTTCTTTCTTTAACAATACCTTTTGAATACGCCAAGCGTTTATGTACTGATTAAATATAGAGGTTGCCCAAAAATGGTATACCGTCTGATTTAGTTTTGAAGTTGCCGGATCTTCAGGTGTTGCTACATTTTTATGGTGGCCTAAATTATGCTCTAAATAAAAATGCATGTACAAACACGGCAAGAGTAGTAATTTAGAAAGTGTACGTTCACCTTGTGAAGTTCTATGTCCTAATTCATGCGCTACATTAATTGCATTAGTTGCCAATAAAATACCTAAAGACAAAACAATTCCAAAGGTTTCATAGGGCAATAACAAACTGCTATTAAGAACGTAAAAGCCATAGAATAAAATTCCAAAAACAAAAGGAATGTTGATGTATAAGAGCACGTCAAAAAGAATATTATTTAATCGCTTTTCTTTTTGAGCTTCGGAATAGTGAGTGTCAAAATTCTTCAATAAAAGTTCTAAAAAAGGGATAATTATAAAAGCGTAAATTGGAGCGCTAAACGTTGGTGCTCCAGAAGATAGAATCGACAAAAGTGTTGCCAAAGGGATGGTATATGCAAAAAGGTATTTAATATCACTCATAGATTAAATTTAAACAAATAAAACAACTTGTTTATTTATAGTGTTTTAGATGGGAATTTGATTTCAATTGCTCAGATTTAGTACCTTTATGAAATTATAAAAAATAACACAATGACACTTGTTGCAGTAACCGTAATTATTACAACTATTATTACCTTAATTGTTATTCTAGTTGACATGAAAAATTCTAAATAAAGCACTTGCTTTATTTACTTTTCGATTTAATCTTCTTTTAGCATCTATTACATATAATTAATGTTGGGGTTTGTAAAGTAAAAACTTAGGTATGTTTTTCTACTCTTTTCGTATTTCTTTTTTTTTGACCTTATTCTGGGGATTAAGTTTATTTTCTCAAGGGGGAGACCTTCTTATTCAACAATACAGTAAAGGCCCTGAATTAAATCAGATGTATTCCAAATGGAGCTTATCTTTAGGGCCAGAAATTAACCGTATTAATACTGATTTAAAAACTACTTCTCCCACCATAACTATAGGAGCGGTACTAAATGTGGAATATCGTTTTTCAAAAACTGTAAGTCTTGTTTCGGGGCTAAATTTTATGCCAATATCATATACGTATCCCTTGGCAGATTCTCTAGGGAGGGATCGTTTAGAGTATCTTACTGTCCCTTTGTTTCTTAAATTACACCCTACTGAAAAAATAAGCCTTGGTTTAGGTGCTCTTTACAATCGCTACCAAAAAGGGGAAAGGATTGTTGTCTTTGAAGAATCAGAAATAAGCACTTTATATCGAGAAGATATTTTTTCCAATAGTTTTGGGTTTAGTGCTCAACTAGTGTTTCATTTTTGGAAGCGGTTTCATACCTCTTTAACTTATCGTTGGGCTAAAAAATCTAGCGCGCCGACCCTTGCTCAAAGTAATAATTCTAAAGGTTTACAGGTTGGTCTTACATATACCTTTTTCGAATCATTAAAAATTCAATAAGCTAGTTCTTTTTTGTAATGATTTCTATCGCTCCATTTTTGGCTTTTTCACCATATTTTTCAAAAGCAGCTTCTCCTTTTAAAACATTAACAATTTCTATAGCATCTGGATTTATTTCTTTTAAGATAGATGAGTTGCTGGAAATTTTACCATCAACCACTATAATTGGTTTATCCTCTTCTTTTTTTGTAATGATGGTTTTCATGTTAGGGTTTTCGTCTGATATCCATTTGGATAAACCAGAAAAAATACTGTCTGTTTGTTGAAAAATATTTTTTGGCGTATTGACCTTCCCAAAAAAGAGAATTTCATGTCTTCCTTGCTTCCCTAAATCAATAATTTTTCCAGATCCTATCATCTCACGATGCAAACTAATAGGATCTTTTGAATGGACTGAGGATGCTCCTGGAGTCAATTCTCTATTATCATTATATTTCTCAGAGCTTTGAAAAATATTAAAAACCAAACAAGATGAAAAACAAAACAGTGCTAGGGCGCTAAAAAAAAGCGTTCTCATATTTTTTGTTTTTATCTAAAGTACTCTACTTAATGTAATATTCAAAAAAGGATGGCGTTCATATTCTTGCTCGGATATATTTTTAGATATAGAATTAAAAAGGAGTTTAAGGCTCCATGGGTTTTGATGAATGATAAATCCTCCCTGGAGAGTATTTGTAAAACGTTTCATTTTAAAATCAAAAGGACTGTTGTCCTCAAAAAGACTTCCTGTTAAAGAATAATCGTGATATTTATATTCAAAAATAGAGCCTAAAAAAAGCGAAATCCCATTACCTCTAGTTTCTAGTCTATTTCCAAAAAAAGGAAGTCCTTGAAGATTTCCTAGTTGCAAACCAATCCTTGTTTTTACACCTGTTCTAAAAGTTCCTAATTGAAAATGGGATTGTTGGACAAATTTTATTCTTTCTCTTAGGCTAGTACCTGATGAAAATGAAGTTTGTGCATTAAAGTGAAAAGCCTGTGGAATAGAAAAAGACCATGAAAGCTCTTCTAGATTTAGAATCGCTACATGATATGTGTTTTGCATCTTTTTTGCCAAAGAAGCTTCTGCTCCGGAAATTCCAAAAGTAACCCCCCAACCAAAACCAAAATCTGGATTTTTATATCGCTCCTCCATAAACCTTAAAAACAACCAGCCATTATATGGGTAATCCATATATATTTTTTCGGTTGTTTTATGTAAAGAAGGTGTATTTATTTCCTGGCCTAAAGTCCAATGTTTAGACAATGATTTTTTTTGATTAGTAGAGTCTGAATTAACTTTTCGAAGAAAACCATATTCTAAGAATATACCACTGCTATAATATCTGTCACTTCCAAAATACAAGTCATTATCTATATTGACACCAATATAACTTTGTGCAGTAATAGTTCCGTAAAGACATCCAAACAAAAAGACAGAAAAAAAATTTTTAAACAATGTATTTAAAAGGAGTTTTATTCCTTGTTTTTTAGAATTAATAACGGAACAGTACAGTAAAAGTCTTTCTTTAAAACAAGATCCGTTTCCCAAAGTTTTTCAAAAAAGCCACGTTCTCTTTTAAAAACAATTAACATGTCAGGTTGATTTGCCTGAAAATGTTCTAATACTCCTTGATAAACGGTTGCATTTTCGGAAAAAAGCATTTGCTCTGATCTTTGCATTAATTCATCATCAAGTTGGTGGTTTTGATTGGCAAAACCAGGAACTTTAACCAATAATAATTTTAGGGTGGCCTTAAAAGAATCTTGAAAATGTATAAGTGCATTTAAAGTACTTAAGGCTTTTACTTCCCCGGTTTTAAAGGCTAAAAGCATTTTTTTTGAGGGTGTAAAAGTTTTGTTTAGAGGTGCGATCAATATAGGCACCTGCGTTCTTTTAATCATGCTCCCTGCAATTTTTCCAAGAAAAACAGATTCATTAATTTCATTATTTAGAGGCCCAGTAACTATTAAATCTAAACCCAGCTCTTGATCCAATTTTTTAATCGTTCCTACTAAATCTCGCTCACTACTCACAATCTTAATCTGGTCTTTTTTTGTAGCTATCCTCGCTACCATTTTTTTAATTCTTTCCTCGTTTTCTTTCTCTAAGCGAGCATTTAAGTTAGATAAAGTTGCTAAAGACGTGTGTGCGGGATACGCATCGATAACAAAAATATTACTATTAAAGTTTGTTGCTAAATCAATGGCATAGGACAAAGTAGCGTCAGCATACTTAGAAACTCCAATGGGTACAAGAATGTTTTGCATTTCAAAATTTTAACAAAAGTACTAAGTCTCAAATTACAATGTTTAATTTAACCCGAAAAAAAGGATGGGTATAGCATAAAAAACTCTAAAGCAGTAAAATAAATCATTTAGAAACTAGATAAGTAAAGCGTTTTTTTGGGATAAAGAAGTCCGTTCCTAAGCGCTTTTTAAAAAAATAAAGTGTATTTAGCATTCACTAGTATAAAAAGTTTTAAAACCCTTATGAATTATGTACTTTTACTAGACTATGGAAGCATTTGTAAAGCAATATCGAGAAGGCGCACATGGCGTGTTAGAGTTTGGGAATCCTGCTGGAAATTCACTCACCTCGTCTTTGTTAAGGGATTTTAAAACTAATTTAATTGCCTTAGAGAAAGATCCTAAAGTTCGGGTAATAATTCTTCAAAGTTATGGAGCAAGTGCTTTTTGTGGCGGAGCATCACTCTCTGAAATGAAAACATTAAAAAACTTAGAAGAAGCTACTGAATTTTTTATGGGAATCGCAAATTTGATTAATACAATTCGAACCATAAGTAAATTTGTTTTAGCGCGTGTGCAAGGAAAAGTAGTGGGAGGTGGTGTAGGTTTAGTGGCAGCATGTGATTATGTGCTAGCAAGTAAACATGCACAAATAAAACTTTCTGAATTATCTATTGGTATCGGTCCATATGTAATAGAACCTGTTATTTCTAGAAAAATAGGAACAACTGCTTTTACGCAACTTTCATTAGACTCACATGCATGGAAAAGTGCAGAATGGGCATATGAAAAAGGATTATATACTTCCCTTTATGACAATAGTGAAGCTTTAGACAAGGCATTACAGTTTCAGGCAAAACGTTTGGCTAGTTATCCTGAAAAAGCATTAAAAACATTAAATAAACTTCACTGGAAGGACACCAAAAATTGGGGAAAACTCCTGGCTAAAAATGCTAAAATTACAGGTTTATTGGCCCTTGAAAAAACAACACAAAATATTCTTAAGTCATTGTAAATAAAATAAGTAATATGATTCGTGTCTCTAAAGAGTTTAAGTTTGAAACTGGTCATGCTCTCTATGGCTATGATGGTCTTTGTAAAAATGTGCATGGCCATAGCTATAAGCTTACCGTTACCCTAAAGGGCACCCCAATTTCGGAAAATTCAAATGTTAAATATGGAATGGTCATGGACTTTAGTGATTTAAAAAAGATTGTGAATGATTGTATTATAACTCCTTTTGACCATGCAACTGTTCTAAACGTAAATTCTCCTCATAAAGAACTAGCTGATGTAATGGAATCTAGGGGACATAAAATTGTTCGGGTAGATTATCAACCAACTAGCGAAATGATGATCATCGATTTCTCAAAAAAAATCACTGTTGCTTTGCCAAATAATGTGAGTCTGCACCATCTTATTTTAAGGGAAACGGAAACCTCTTATGCAGAGTGGTATAATACCGATCAATAAACCTGCTTAAAATCCTAAAGCGTCTAAATCTGCTTTTAACTTTAGCTTTTCCTGTTTCTTGGTGTCAATAATATCATTGCAGTCAACGGGGATACTGAGATTTTCAGGAACCTTAAAGTCCTGTAAAGAAACCCCTAGGTCAGGGTTTTCATACAAGGCTTTCATATAGCTTCCCCAAATAGGAAGTGCCATTGTTGCCCCTTGTCCAAAGCCTATTTCCTCAAAATGTATTGCACGATCATCTCCGCCAACCCATACACCTGTTGCTAAATTAGGAACCATTCCCATGAACCATCCATCACTTTGGTTTTGTGTGGTTCCTGTTTTTCCGGCAATAGGATTTTCAAAAACATAGGGATAGCCGGTAACTACTTTTTCGTAAATATAATTTGTTTTTTCAAGTCCAGCATGGCGAAGGCGTGCTCCTGATCCAGACTTAGTAACTCCTTGCATTAAATTAACAGTTACATAAGCAACCTCTTCGCTTAATACATCACGCGTTTCAGGAACCACCTCATATAGAGCGCGTCCGTTTTTATCTTCAATCCGTGTAATCATTACCGGTTTTACATAAATTCCTCGGTTTGCAAAGGTGCTATATGCACCCACCATTTCAAAAAGACTAATCTCTGGGGTTCCCAAAGCTATGGAAGGTACTTCTGGAAGATAAGAAGTAATTCCCATTTTACGTGCTAAGTTAATTACGGGTCTAGGCCCCACAAGATCCATCAATCGAGCACTTACGGTATTAACTGAATTAGCCAAGGCATTTTTTAATGTGCGCATGCGTCCGTATTTATCTCCAGAGTTTTTAGGACACCAAGCGTCTATATTTCCATGCTTCATTGGGTCAATACAATAAAGTGCATCAGGCAAAGAATCGCATGGTGAAAGCTTTAATTGATCAATCGCTGTAGCATATAAAAAAGGTTTAAATGTTGAGCCTATTTGGCGTCGCCCTTGCTTTACTTGGTCGTATTGAAAATGTTTAAAATTAAACCCTCCTACCCATGCTTTTACATGACCTGACTCTGGTTCCATAGACATCATTGCGGCTTTAAGAAAGTATTTGTAATAAAGTATTGAGTCCATTGGTGTCATAATGGTATCGCGCTCTCCTTTCCAACTAAAAACACGCATGGGTACTTTTACATAAAAAGATTTTTTTATTTCTTCTTCTGGAATATCGGCTAGCCTCATTTTACGCCAGCGCTCAGAGCGATAGGCCGTTCGGAGCATGAGCGTGTCTATTTCACCGCTTCGAAGGTCTAAAAAGGGTGCTGTTGGATTTCTTGTTTTATTATTTTGAAGAAAAAATTCTCTTTGTAAATTCTTCATGTGTAATGAAACCGCTTCCTCTCCCACCCGTTGCATTCGAGAATCTATAGTTGTAAAAATTCGAAGCCCATCTCCATATAAATTATGCTTACTCTCGTCTGGCTTTGGGTTTTCGCGAATCCATCCGTCCATAAATTCTTTTAAATATGCTCTGAAATAGGTAGCCAAACCTTCTTTATGAGATTGCGGAGTATAGGTAATCACTAGTGGAAGTTCAGAAAGAGAATCGCTCACCTCTGAAGTAATTATTTTATTACGAACCATTTGCTGAAAAACTATGTTTCTTCTTTCACGAACTCGTTCAGATCTCCTTATGGGATTGTATAAAGATGAGTTTTTAAGCATTCCCACCAAAGTGGCGGATTCTTCTATGCTAAGCGTTTGTGGTGTTTTGTCGAAAAATATTTTTGCTGCAGATTGAACCCCATCCGCTTGGTACCCAAAGTCATATTTGTTTAAGTACATCGCAAGGATTTCTTTTTTAGTGAACCGTTGTTCCAATTGCACGGCAATTATCCATTCTTGAGCTTTTTGAAGCACTGTTTTGAATTTATTTTTCGAACGTACCCCAACAAAAATTTGTCGGGCAAGTTGCTGGGTAATGGTACTTGCACCACCTCGTTTACCTAAATAAGCAAAGGCCCTAAGGGTTCCTTTCCAGTCAATTCCAGAATGTTCATAAAACCGTTCATCTTCAGTGGAAATAAGAGCTTCTACCATGTTTGTAGGCAGCTGTTCAAAACTAATTGGCGTTCGGTTATCGTTTAAATAATACTTGCCTAAAATTTCTCCATCTGACGAAATGATTTGAGAAGCTAAATTAGTTCTTGGGTTTTCTAGCTGTTGTAAATCTGGCATGCGACCGAATAGCCCTAAAGCAGCTCCCCCAAAAAGAATGAATATGCCAATAACACCCATCAAAAATAATCCCCAAACAAATAGGATTGGATTTTTATAAGCTTCTTTTTTTACGCGCTTTTTCTTTGTACTCATGTTTGTTATTATTGATCTTCAATTGAAATTCCAACCGAAACTATTCCTTTTAACTCAAACACACCCTTTGCGGCTCCGTTCGCACGCATAGCTTGTGAAACTTCTATTTGCACAGGAGCTTCAGTAGGTATTTTAATTCCTTTTTTCCACCACAACTTACTTTCTTTTAATTCTGTAAATCCTTTTCCCAACCATGAACCGTCAGGAGCCGCCATAGCATATTCCAAAGTGTCTTGAGCTACTTGCTTTCCCCCCACTTTTAAGGTTGCAATCAAAAAGATGTTTGAAAATTTATATTCTGCGTTATTACGTAAACGAATAAATATGTTTTGTGAAGTCCCCTTGAGAGCTGAAGGCGGAATTATGAAAACGACTGGCCGTTGAGACAGTCCTTTTTTTGCAACAGATTCATGAAGGGTAAATCCTTCTTGAGTTGTGCAAGAAAGCATGTTTATTAAAACAAAAACGAGTCCTATGTTAGCTGTTTTTTTTAGATCCATTTTGAAATTTTCTATTATTATTTTGTTTCTTCCGGTCTCTTTTTTTAGATTGATCAAAGCGATTAATGCTGTCTTCTCCTGCGCCACTATTAAAAACCTTATCATCCTGAATAGCCTCATCTAGTGTGTAATCTTCCAGGCTTGAAACAGGTTCGTTAGCTCTATTTTTTTGAATGATTGTGTTTGTTGCTTCAGCTGTTAATTTATGCCACATAATTCTGTCATTTTTGTATGAATACCAGAGCACTCCTTTGAAAATATCCATCTTTTGAAAAATCCCTACCCCTTTTTCCGTTTGGAGTTTCACCTCTGGCTTAGGAAATTCTTTGAGGGCAGAACGGTAAGCGTCTAACTCATAGTTTAAGCAACACTTTAGCCGCCCACATTGACCTGATAATTTTTGAGGATTCAAAGAAAGTTGCTGATAACGAGCTGCCCCTGAAGAAACCGATCGGAAGTCCGTTAACCAAGTAGAACAACATAATTCGCGTCCACAAGAGCCTATACCTCCAATTCGAGCTGCCTCTTGACGTAACCCGATTTGTCGCATTTCAATACGAATTGAAAAAGCTTGTGCCATATCTTTGATAAGCTGTCTGAAATCCACACGCTGGTCTGCTGTATAATAAAAAGTAGCTTTTTTTCCATCACCTTGAAATTCAACATCAGAAATTTTCATGTTTAATTTTAAGGAAATTGCCAATTCTCGCGCACCCTTTTGAACTTCTGGCTCCTTGTTTCGTGCCGCCCGCCATTTGTCAATTTCTTCTTGTTTGGCAAGGCGTAAAATTTGGCCAATATCATTACTATCGGCAGCCGTTTTTTTGCGCTTCATTTGCATGGCAACCAAGGGCCCAGATATTGTGACCATTCCAAGGTCGTATCCGTGATCTAATTTGGTGATTACCAAACTCCCCACGCGGGCTTGAAGTCCTTCTGGAAATCTAAAAAATTCTTTTCTGCTGTTTTTAAATCGAACCTCCACAAAAGGGCAGGTAGCTTCACCAGAAGGGGCTTCCATGTTTTCAAGCCAATCAAAAACGGTAAGCTTATTGCAGCTGTCACTTCCACACGTACCATTACTCTTACAGCCCCTTGGGGTGCCATTGGTACCGGTAGAACAACTCAAACAGCTCATGTTTTTATTTGTTTTAAAGATACAGGGAATTCAAACAATCAACACTTAATTAATTCTTAAATTACTGTTTAAATTTGAGGGCTTCTGAACGCCCTTTTTTGAAAATCTTATTGCTATTATGAAGTCCTTTACGCAGTTTACTTTGCTCTTCAAGCGGAAGTGTCGCAGTTTCTTGACAGCTTATAGAACAGCATTCATTCATTTTTTCCTGACAAGCATGGCATTGAATAAAGAGCAAATGACAGGCTTCATTAATACAGTTTACGTGCGTATCACAAGGAACTCCACATTGATGACATTGGGCAATCACATCTTCCGAAATGCGTTCGCTTCGACGTTCATCAAAAACAAAGTTTTTGCCAATAAACTTATTATCTAAAGCCTGGGCTTTGACTTGTCGTGCATATTCTATAATGCCCCCCTCCAGTTGATATACCTCTTTAAACCCTTTATGCTTAAAATAAGCCGAAGCTTTTTCGCAACGAATTCCCCCTGTACAGTACATAACCAGTTTTCTGTCTTCTTTATGAACCGCCAATTTTTCTTCTATCATAGGTAGCGAATCACGGAAGGTGTCTACGTCTGGGGTAATAGCCTTATAAAAATGACCTATTTCGCTTTCGTAATGGTTGCGCATGTCTACACAAAGGGTGTTTTCGTCATCCAGCAATTCATTGAATTCTAGAGCATTAACATGTATTCCCTTTTGAGTAACATCAAATTTTTCGTCTTTTAAACCATCCGCTACAATTTTATTCCGGACTTTAACCGTAAGCTTTAAGAAGGATTTATTGTCCTGTTCGATTGCAATGTTCAAACGGACCCCTTCTAAAAAAGTAATAGCGTCCAGCGTAGCTTTAAAAGTATCAAATTGTTTTGCGGGAACAGAAAGCTGTGCATTAATCCCTTCATTAGCAACATAAATTCTCCCTAAGACTTCCAAGGGGTTCCAGTTTAGAAATAAGTAATCTCTAAATAATTGTGGGTTGCCCAAATGGGCATATTGATAAAAAGAGAGCGTTAGCCGTTCTTGACCAGCTTCTTCTATGAATTGCGCCCGCTCTTTGGCGCTTAGAGTATTGTACAGTTGCATGCTATACGCTAGGGTTAAAAGATGGGTAAAGGTAGAAAAATTGAGGTTAAAACATTACCCAAACAAATCTCTTCTGGAAAATTTCCTCAGAATCCAACAACTAAAAGTGGTTTATTACTCTAAATGAGTTTCTTTCTTACCAATCAGGAGGAGGTTTTTTTGGCGTCCATTTACATATCTAAATCCATTTACACCAAAATAACCCGACTCTTCCAACATAATACGGACTTCTCTTTGCCATTCAGGAATAAAGACCTTGGCATTAAGTTCAATGGCATAAGCCGTCTCTTCTTGCAGAGGATGCTCACCTGAGCCAGGAACCCCCTCCTGTGCATCCCACATGCCAATAGTTGTTCCTGCAGAATGGCCGTAAAACCCCAAAGGATGAGTATAAATTTGAGGGGTTAATCCATCGGCCTTACTGTCAGAGATTGATTTTTTTAAAATTTCATTTCCTGTTTTTCCTGCTACGTAATTTTGAGTAAGATGATCTTGTACGGCATTTCCTTGCGCTAGGGCTTCCTCTAAAAAAATGGGGGCTTTTGTTTCTTCTGGATTTAAAACATAGGCTAATTCTTGACAGTCTGTATTTAATGTTAAGTAGCTAATTCCAAAATCACAATGCAAAAGATCACCCGGATAAATAATATCGTATTTAGACTTTCCATCGAAAGCATATAAATCGCTTTTCCCTGAGCGTTGCACGTCTACCGTGGGGTGAAACCAAGTCGTCAACCCCAGCTCTAGGACCTTTTCCCTCAACCACCAAACCACTTCTTCTGTAGTGGTAGCGCCGGGTGTAATAACCGCAGAAGAAAAAGCTTCTGCGATAATGTTGTGGGTAATCTCCACTAGTTGACTAAAAAGTGTCATCTCCAACGCTGTTCGGGTTTCAATCCATCTTACCGCTAATTTTTCTGCAGAAACTATCCGTTTGTGATAAGACTTTGGAAGGGCATTCATCATGCCTTCATAGTCGGTTTTTGCCAGGCCATCTGCCAGACCATACGCCTCTGAAGTATTGATTCCTATAAGTTTTGGGTCTTTACTTTGAATATAATTAGAGAGCGCTTTCCACTGGTCAGGTTGTTTTTCTTTGTCCCAAATGGACCGTATATTGTTTCCAAAATTATAGCGGGTAATGGCTACGGCATCTAATCCTTTTTTAGTTTTCGAAAAGACTAAAATGGTTCTTCTTCTGGCATTAAGCCATGTGGGAGGTAATAGGGTTTTTACGACAGGATCTTCATTGTATTCCCGGGTAATTAATACCCATAGGTCTATTTTTTGTTCCTCCATTAATTGTGGAAGAAGGTTTTCAATTCGGTCTTTCTGAATTTCATCTATAAGAGATGCGCGATCTCTTAGTGATAAAATATTTTGACAGAAAACAAATTGACTAAGAAATATGAAGAGTAAAAAATAGTGTTTCATAACGGAAAGGTCTTTAAGGTTTAAACCTACGAAAAATTGTTAATAATGCGGACATCTCCAACTTGGAAGGCAATCGAAGAAAATGTACTTTAGCCAAAAAGCGAGTTATGTCAGATCAAAAAAGTGCCAAACAAAAGGCCCTACAACTTACCTTAGACAAATTAGACAAAACCTATGGAAAAGGGGCGGTAATGAAAATGAGTGATCAAGCCATTGTAGAGGTTGAATCTATTTCCTCAGGATCTATTGGATTAGATATTGCGTTGGGCGTTGGCGGGTATCCCCGTGGACGTGTTGTTGAAATCTATGGCCCTGAGTCTTCCGGTAAAACAACACTCACCCTACATGCTATTGCAGAATGTCAAAAAGCAGGTGGTATTGCTGCTTTTATTGACGCCGAACATGCATTTGATCGTTTTTATGCTCAAAATTTAGGAGTAGATGTAGGTGAACTTATTATCTCACAACCTGACCATGGAGAACAGGCATTAGAAATTGCTGACAATCTTATCCGTTCGGGTGCCATTGACATTGTTGTCATTGACTCAGTTGCTGCCTTAACTCCAAAAAGTGAAATTGAAGGAGAAATGGGAGACTCTAAAATGGGGCTTCATGCCCGTTTAATGTCTCAAGCGTTACGAAAACTAACTGCTTCAATTAGTAAAACAAATTGTACCGTATTTTTCATTAACCAGTTGCGAGAAAAAATTGGCGTGATGTTTGGAAATCCAGAGACAACTACAGGTGGAAATGCTTTGAAGTTTTATGCCTCGGTACGTATAGATATTCGTAGATCAACTCAAATTAAAAATGCTGAGTCTGAAGTGTTGGGAAATAAAACCCGTGTTAAAGTTGTTAAAAATAAAGTTGCGCCTCCTTTTCGTACCACTGAATTTGACATTATTTATGGGGAAGGAATTTCTAAAATTGGTGAGATAATAGATTTAGGTGTGAACTACGAAATAATCAAAAAGAGTGGTTCTTGGTTTAGTTATGGAGATACCAAAATTGGTCAAGGGCGTGATGCAGTTAAGACTTTATTGATTGACAATCCTGAATTAATGGATGAGTTAGAGCAAAAAATAATGAATACTTTAAAAGCGGTTGACGCTTAATTGAAATACTTTTTTCTTCCAGAGTTCAATCGCCTTTTTTGTGTGGTCTTTCGGGTCCTCTAGCAATTCTTTTTCTATGGCTTGATAAGCTTGTTCTTGTAGGGCGGGAATTTCAGATTCCAAGAAGTTTTTAGTGGAAATAGCGGGAAGTGCTTTAGCACGTAAATCTCCTGGAAATCCATAAGAAGTATGCCAAGGGAATTTTCGTTTACAGTCTAAAAAAACAAACGGTAAAATAGGTAATTTATGCTCTATTGCAAGCTTAAAAGCTCCTTTTTTAAATGGGTTTAAAACAACACTTTCATCCACATATTCCTTTTCTGGGAAAATACAAATGCTATATCCCTTGCCAATCACTTTTTGAGCACGACCATATACTTCAAAACGGCTTTTAGGACTGCTTCGGTCCACCATTATAGCAGCACGTTTATATAAATATCCAAAAATTGGAATTTTAACCAATTCTTTTTTTCCTACAAAAACAAAAGGTGTTTTTCTTAACCTTAGAATGACCATAGCGTCAATTAAACTGGTGTGGTTTGCAATGAGCATAAAACTTTTCCCTTCTTCGGGGAAAGTATTTGTTTTTTTAATCCAAAATCCCATGCCAAATAAAACAAAGGGGGCCCATATGTTACGCGCTATCCAAAATAAATAGCGATAGCCATTGGGGATTGCCATAAAAAAAGCTAACGGGAAAAACAAAAAAATAACAGGAATGGCTGTAAGAACATAAAACCAAATTCTCCATAAAACTAACAGTAACTTCTTCACATTCCAAAGATACTTTTTTCAAAATATCTTTTTTATTTATGATTTTAAATCAAGCCTCTCAGATCTTCCAATAGTATTGCTAAAAAATGCATTTTGTTTTGATCGCGCCAATTGTTTTAACTCCTCAACGTTTAATCATTAAAAATTTATATTGCATTGTTGCGATGCTCTTTGAGGAAACGTACCTTTGAGGAAATAGTTTAAAAATGGCACGTATTTTAACTGGAGTACAGTCAACTGGAACGCCCCACTTAGGAAATTTATTAGGTGCGGTGCTCCCCGCCATTGAAATGGCTAAAGCCAGTAAGGATGATTCCTTTTTGTTTATTGCAGACCTCCATTCGCTTACGCAAATTAAAAATAGGGAAACCCTGCGTGAAAACACTTTTGCAACTGCAGCCACTTGGATGGCCTGTGGCTTAGATATTGAAAACACACACTTTTACCGACAAAGTGATGTAAGTCAAGTGACCGAATTGGCCTGGTATTTAAGCTGTTTTTTTCCCTATCAACGCTTAACACTGGCGCATTCTTTTAAGGATAAATCTGAACAGCTTGCCGACATTAATACTGGGCTGTTTTCTTATCCTATGCTTATGGCTGCAGATATTTTACTATATGATGCAGAAATTGTGCCAGTAGGTAAAGACCAATTACAACATCTTGAAATCACACGAGATGTTGCGGCTCGGTTTAACCATCAGATGGGTGATACTTTTGTTTTGCCACAGGCAAAAATTCAAGAAAATAGTCAATATGTTCCTGGTACCGATGGCGAAAAAATGAGTAAGTCTAGAGATAATACTATCAATATTTTTCTTCCTGAAAAAGCCTTGAGAAAACAAGTAATGGGCATTAAAACAGATAGTGCTGCCGTTGAAGAATCTAAAAATCCCGAAACTTGTAATGTTTTTGCAATATATTCTTTATTTGCTCCTGCAATATCAATTCAAGAGTTGCGTAAAAAATATTTGTCCGGGGGAATGGGTTACGGATATGCCAAACAACTACTTTTTGATTTGATTTTAGAACGATTTAAAACAGAGCGTACTAAATTTGATTACTACCATCAAAATCCTGAAGAGGTAAATGTTGCCTTAGCAAAAGGAGCAGAAAAAGCTCGTAAAGTTGCAAATGAAGTATTACTTCGTGTTAGGAATAAAGTGGGCTACTAAATCCATTCAAACTTTTTATAGCTCCATTTATTAGAATTACATTAAAAAAGCTCCTCATAAATACACCATAATGAGTAACTATTTTAAAGTGGCAAAAGTGACTGATTGAAAGATCATCATCAAAAGCAGTTATTATTCTATTTGTTTCATTAATTCCGGATTACCTCTGAACATACTAAACCTTCTTTCGTTACGTTCTTAACCATATAGTATAATTTTACTATTTTTGATTAAATGAATTTAACACGATACATACAAGAACTTCTATTCCAATATGAATGTGTAACCATTCCTCAACTTGGTGCCTTTTTAACGAGGTCTTTACCAGCGCAAGTAAGTATGAGTGGAAGCTTTTATCCGCCACGTAAAGAAGTTACTTTTAATCAGCTTCTAACGACTAATGATGGGATTCTTGCACATTATTATGCGAAAAAAGAATCCGTTTCTTATGAGCATGCTTTACGTCTAATTGAAAAAGAAGTGAGTAATTGGAAAAAGCGTTTGAAAACACAAACACTCCGTTTTCCTGGAGTGGGAGAAATTCAATTGAACCTTGATCGAAAAATCATTTTTAACCCTTGGGTTAGGGTTAACTTTGAAATCAAATCTTTTGGATTGTCTTCTTTTGATCGAAAACCACTACACCAAGCTGTAATTGAACCAAAAATAATTTCTCTCATGGAAAATAAAAATAATGATGATTTAATGTTTACTCCTGAAAATGAAGGGGCTAAAAAATCTGGCATACTTCGATATGCTGTAATAGGAATAATTGGAATTGCTTTAGTAGGAGCCTCCTATTATTTTGGTGATCAATATGTTGCAGGTCAACGTGTGATTGCCCAAAAACAAGCCCAAAAGCAAATTGAAAAAAATGTTCAGGAAGCTACTTTTGATTTAGGATCTCTAAGCGCTATAGAGGTAAACGTTACTGCTGAAATAACACCTGAAGAAGTTGTTTTAGACCAAATATACTATAGTATTATTGCGGGTTCATTTCGTTCTATAGAAAACGCTAAAAATAAAATTGATGCACTTAAGGGAGAAGGTTATGATGATGCTGCTCTAGCAGAAATAAATCCTGAGGGATTATACCGTGCTGCTTATGGTCGATTTACTAATAAAAAGGAGGCTATTAATTTGTTGTACTTTTTAAAATATACACTTAAAGAAGACGCGTGGTATTTAGAAGAAAAGTAAATTACATTTGATAGATCCAACCTCTGGGGTCTAGCGCTTTTACGTTAATAAAAATGCTGAATTGCAATTGAGTTTTGCCAGTCTGTTTATTAGTAAATACCTCACCTATTGCTTGTTTGCCTTGAACTTTATCACCCTTTTTTACATACAGTTTTCCTAGGTTTTTATAAACCGAAATGTAATTTCCATGTCGAATTAAAACAGAGGGATTACTTCCTTTAAAGGTTACAACAGACATAACTACCCCTTCAAAAACAGCTCGAACTTGAGAGGATGGAGTCGTTGCAATGGTCACTCCGTTACTTTGTATTGTGGTTGTTTTCACTACTGCATGTGGTTGGCGACCAAAGCGTTGTGTGACTATACCCTTTTCTAAGGGCCATGGTAAGCGTCCTTTGTTTGCCTGAAAATTAGCAGCAATTAATTTAGCCTCTGGAGTAAGCTCAAAGGTTTTGTTTCCTTTCTTTCCTGCTACTTTATTGGAAGCCTCAATAGCTTCACGTATTAAGCGATCTATCTCCTTATCAATTGCTCTGGTTTGTTTTTCTTTCTTAGATATTTGAGTGTTAAGATTACGTTCTTTCCGCTTTAAGGTTTTTATTAAAGCTTCTTGCTCTTTCCGTTCTTTTATAAGCTGTAATTGAACTGTTCTATTTTCTTCAACCAGGTTTGTTTTTTTAGCCTTTTCTTCTATTAGGGTTCTATTTAGTTGCTGAAGGAGGTGTGTTTTGTCTCCAATAGTAATCCCTTGCTTTCTTCGGTAACTTGCATATTGTTTTAAATACTGAACCCGTTTGTAGGCTTGTAAAAAGTTTTCAGATGAAAATAAAAACATTAATCGATTTTGAAGGGATTTGCTTTCATAAGACCTTTGAATCATCTTAGCGTAATCTTCTTTTAAAGCCTCTAATTCCTTTCGTTGCTTTCCAATATTTCTTTCATTTAAATTAATGCGTCGGGTTAATAGATTTGCCTGTTCATTGGTCACTTTAACTAATTCTGACCGTACATTTAATTTAACTTGCAAATCCTCTGCTTCTGTAAGGGCATTTTTACGTGTTTTAGTGTTATTGAAAAGAAGTGCATTAATTTGTTTGATTTCCTTCTTTAATCGGATTCTCTGTGCCTCTAATTCTTGTTGACGCTTGATTGAGTTTTGAGCAAGTAAGGGTCCTGAAATAAACCAGAAAAGAGTCAGAAAAGATAGCGCCCTGTACATCTTATAGTTTAATTTTTGAGTAACCCTCTGGAATTTCGAAAGGAAAGTTTAAGGTGTCTGGAAAATCAGTCCGTGTAAACACCAGCTTTAAACTCTGGGTTTTTTTTCCATCAAAAAGACTTATTTCAACATTTTGAGGAAGGGTTTCTCCATTTACACGGCTGTGATTTAAATACTTTATGGCAAGAGTTTGAGCAGTACCTGGAATTAGTATGCGCTGTTCTTTTAATAGAAAGCTAATGGGGTCATAAAAAAGTGTGGGGGTAATTCCTGAGCGTTTTCCTTGAGGGATTAAAATATAGAACTGTGGATTAGATATTTGTTTCCATCGGCCTACCGCAGGATCTAAAAACGGTTTCCCCAACAATAAATTTTCAACATCTATAAAACTAAATGAAGTGTTGAAAGGCGCATTAATTAAATCGAAATTTCCTTTGAAATAATTTTTTTGAAATTTTTCATAAAAAGAAACTCCTTCTGGGGTAATCATAAGTTTTGCAATGGGGATAATCATGGTGCCGCTTAACCAAACTTTCTTTTTATTCTCTAATCTTAATTGTACAATTATTTGTTGTTTGCGTTTTCCATCATCATAAGTGGCTCTAATTCGAGAACGAAGCTTATTGATTTTAGGGTAATTAGATTTCGTTTTTATAACTAAAGCCGAAATATCTACATTTTTAAGAGGTGTTTTTGTGGGGAGTATAGCTACAGTTTTACAAGCCGAAAAAAAAATAACGATGCCTAAAATAAAAACAAGATGATTTGATTTTTGTGCCATAATTAGTACAATTCCGAATAATCCCCTATGCTTACAAAGGTAGGGTTTCCTTTATAACTCACATGATTGCCAATCATTGCTTTTTCACAGTATATATTTTCTAAGTGACTATGGTTTTGAATCAAAGAGTTTTTAAGTTGACTGTTGATGATTTTGGTGCCTTCCCCAATGGCAACTCCAGGGCCGATGATGCTGTTTTTTAGATGTACATTTTTTCCAATAAAACATGGTGGAACAACGGTACTATTTTCAATAACTGCTGAGGAATCAATTAATTCTTCTCCTTCATCATTTTTATAAGCGAGCATTGTTGAATTTGTTTCCAAAGTGACTTGTGGATTACCGCAATCCATCCATGCCTCAACTGCTCCCGTTTTAAATATTTTACCCGCTCGAATCATGGCTAAAATCCCTTGATTGATTTGATATTCTTCGCCGGGTTCAAGGCGTTTTTTTACAACGTCATCTAACGCCTCTTTTAACTCTTTGATTTGCTTAAAATAGTAAATCCCAATTACCGCCAAGTCAGACACAAAATCTTTTGGCTTTTCAACCAAGTTTACAATGGTATTTTGAGCATTTAATTCTACTACTCCGAAAGCCTGTGGCTCCGTAACTTGTTTAACCCAAATAACAGCATCAGCTTTTGGGTCTAAAGATAGATCTGCCCTAATTAAAGTGTCAGCATAGGCTACTACAGTGGGGCCTTCAAGAATTTCTGCAGCACACATTATGGCATGTCCTGTTCCTAAGGGTTCCAATTGCCTAAAAATATGAGGTTTTGCACCTAGTGATTCTGCAAGAGCAATTAGCGAAGTTTCTACTGCCTCTCCAAAAAAAGCTAAATCTCCAAGAATAAACCCAATGTCTGTAATAGGGGTATCAACAACCTTTGTGATTTCGTGAACTAATTGATGAACGATAGGTGTTCCAGCAACTGAAATGAGTGGTTTTGGAATCGTTAAACTGTGGGGGCGAAGACGAGAACCGCGTCCCGCCATGGGTACAATAATTTTCATCTACTATTTATTTTCCTGTGCTTCCAAAACCGCCACTGCCACGAGGTGTTTTCGAAAGACTTGAGGTGGGTTTCCATTCTATTTGCTCATAGCGTGCCAAAACAAGTTGTGCAATTCGTTCGCCAGGCTCTATAGTAAAGGGATGATTGGATAGGTTCACTAGAATAACTCCTATTTCTCCACGGTAATCCGCGTCTATTGTTCCGGGAGCATTAAGCACAGAAATTCCATGCTTGGCTGCCAGTCCGCTTCTAGGTCTTACTTGTGCTTCATAGCCTTCTGGTAGAGCAATTTTTAAGCCCGTGCCTATAACTTTGCGCTCTAAAGAATTAAGAACGAAAGGGGCCTCTAAAACCGCCTTTAAATCCACCCCTGCAGAGGCAGCGGTAGCATAGCTAGGCAATTCATATGTGCTTTCGTTTTGAACTTGAACCTGGATCATTGATTTAGTTTTGTGTCTGATAAAAATACAAAACTGGATGGCTACTTTTTTTTGTTTTGAATAATTCTTTCCTTCTTTTTTCAACCAAAAACTAGTGTTTTGGGAGGCGCTTTTTTAATTCCTTTTCAATTTTAAAAATCAAATGAACCGGTAAGACCGTAATCGTTAAAATTACAATCCACATAGCCCGAAACTGATCAATTTCAAAAAAGCTTGCAAGAATTCCACCTAAAAAAGCCCTAATTTTGTTGGTTTTGCATGGAATTATTCGTTCGGTAACCGTATAAATAATTTGTATTTTTTGGAGGGTATTTAGGTTGAATCCATCCCACGATATAAAAAATAAATCCTGTTAAAGTTAGGATTAAAGCAAAAGGATTGATCTGCTCTATTTCCATATTAATTTAAATATTTTTTAGTCCGAACAATTAAAATACCGTATTCCATCCCATTTTTGCTTAAAAAAATTTTTTTTGTCTCGAATAAACTCATCTAAAGGAGTGTTTCCTGGAAGCACAGATAGCCACATGATAGGAAAATCTTCGGGGTTAGAAGTGCATTCGTAAGACTCACAAGGATGCCGGTATTTATAACGTGCATGACCTGCCTCATGATAAAACGTGTAGAGACGCTGAACTATAGAAAAGTCTTCCCAGAAAGATTTAATGATTTCAAAACTTACAGTGCCTTCATCACATATATTATATGCTCTTCCAGCATGATCTGAAGTAACACCAGAAGAAAAATCGGGTTCTTCACCGAAGAAAAGAGAAATATTACGACCTATTCCAGGATCCAGTTTTCCAGATCGAATCGCATCTGCAGCAAAAACTTCCCAGTAATCTTGAAGCGAACTGTCTTCGGTTAATACAGAATAAAAAGGATCTATAATTTCCATTATTTCTTCTTCAGCTAAAGGTTCGAGCTGAATGGGATCTTTTTTACAGGCTATAATAAGGAGGGTTAAAATAAATAGAATCTTGCCCCAAATTAATGATGTCTTTTGCATAAAAGATTTAAATTATTGTTGCTGATTAAATAAAATCACTTTATCCCTATTAATAATAAACTGTAAGATAAATCATAATTGTTTAATTTAAAAAAAATTATTTATTTAGTGCTTCTGCTCCACCTACAATTTCTAAAATCTCATTTGTAATAGAAGCCTGGCGCGCTTTGTTATAAGTTAATTTTAGTTGGTCCCTCATTTCCGTTGCATTGTCTGTTGCTTTGTGCATGGCCGTCATACGAGCACCGTGTTCGCTTGCAAAAGAATCTCTTAGGGCTTTGAAAAGCTGCGTTTTTATGCTTTTAGGCAACAGTTCGTTAACTATTTCTTCCTGTGTAGGTTCAAAAATATAATCTGCTGATGCATTGTCACTTTTAGTTTTTTCAGCAACAATTGGCAGTACAGTTTCTGTTGTGACAATTTGAGTAGCTGCATTTTTAAAGCGATTGTATATTACTACAACCTTGTCATATTCTTTAGCAGCGAAAGAATCCATAAATCCTTGTGCTATTGAGCTACTATTAACATAGCTAAGGTCGTCAAAAATGCTATTATCATTAGTGGTAATAGTCTGTGTTTTAGACAAAATATCATGTCCTTTTTTTCCCAAGGTCATTAAAGAAACGGCTTCATTAGCATGGACATTAACATATTGGGTAACTGCCTTAATGATGTTAGAATTAAAGCCTCCACACAACCCGCGATTAGAAGTGATCGCCAAAAGAAGTATCTTTTTTACCGGACGTTCTTGTGTAAAAGGATTTGGAGTATCGCCAGAAATAGAACCACTTAAATTTTGGATAAGCTCTGTTAATTTATCTGAATAAGGACGCATAGAAGTAATGGCATCTTGTGCTTTCTTTAACTTCGCTGCCGAAACCATTTTCATTGCTAATGTAATTTGCATAGTTGAAGAAACTGATACTATTCTATTCCGTATTTCTTTTAAATTAGCCATAGGAGTTTATTCGAATTGTGCTGAAACACTTTTAGCAACCGCGTTTAACGCATCCAATACTTCATCTGTAAGTTTGCCAGATTTGATGGTGTCTAATTTATCTCGGTGTTTGTTATTTAATTCTTCTAAATAAGCTTTTTCAAAGGCTTTTACTTGGTTTACAGGAACCTTACGCAATAGGTTCTTAGAGCCCGCGTAAATAATTGCTGTTTGGTTTTCTACTGTAAAAGGATCGTTTTGTGCTTGTTTTAATATCTCAACATTTCGTCTTCCTTTTTCAATTACATTTAAGGTAACCGCATCTAAATCAGAACCAAATTTTGCAAACGCTTCCAGTTCACGAAATTGTGCTTGATCTAACTTTAAGGTTCCAGATACTTTTTTCATGGATTTGATCTGTGCATTACCTCCTACACGAGATACTGAAATTCCTACGTTAATTGCAGGACGTACTCCAGAGTTAAATAAATCGGATTCTAAAAAAATTTGTCCATCAGTAATCGAAATTACATTGGTTGGAATATACGCCGAAACATCTCCTGCCTGTGTTTCAATAATAGGAAGAGCTGTTAAAGAACCGCCTCCTTTTACTTTGTCTTTTAAAGAAGCGGGAAGATCATTCATTTCTATAGCAATATTATCATCTGCAATTACTTTCGCGGCACGTTCTAACAAACGTGAGTGAAGGTAAAACACATCTCCAGGATAAGCTTCCCGTCCGGGAGGACGGCGCAATAAAAGTGATACCTCACGGTAAGCTACAGCTTGTTTCGATAAATCATCATAAATAATTAAAGCGGGTCTCCCTGTGTCTCTAAAGTATTCTCCAATAGCTGCCCCTGCGAAAGGTGCATAAACCTGCATTGGTGCTGGATCAGATGCGTTTGCAGCAACAATAGTTGTATATGCCATTGCACCTTTATCTTCTAGTGTTTTTGCAATACCCGCAACAGTAGATGCTTTTTGTCCAATTGCCACGTATATGCAATAAACGGGTTCTCCTGCGTCATAAAATTCTTTCTGGTTCAATATGGTGTCTATACAAACCGTTGTTTTTCCGGTTTGACGGTCACCAATAACTAATTCACGTTGACCACGGCCAACAGGAATCATAGCATCAATAGACTTAATTCCTGTTTGAAGGGGTTCGTTTACAGGCTGGCGAAAAATAACACCAGGTGCTTTACGCTCCAAAGGCATTTCGTATAGCTCTCCTTTTATGGGGCCTTTACCATCAATAGGGTTTCCTAGTGTATTAACCACGCGCCCAACAACTCCTTCTCCTACATTAATAGAGGCAATTCGCTGGGTTCTTTTTACTGTATCCCCTTCTTTCACTCCTTTTGAAGGGCCAAGCAGAACAACACCAACGTGATCTTCTTCTAAGTTAAGCACCATTCCTTCAAGACCTTTGTCAAAAGAGACTAATTCACCGTATTGTGCGTTGGAAAGGCCAAACACTCGGGCAATACCATCTCCCACTTCTAATACCGTTCCTACCTCATCCAATGAGGGTGTTGAGCTAAAGCCAGCTAATTGTTTTTTAAGTATTGCTGAAACTTCAGCGGGGTTTACATCTGCCATGATCGTTTATATTTAGATCGAATTCGAATTTATTAATGTTGCTTTGATTGCTTTTAATTGATGCACAACACTTGCATCATATTGCAAATCGCCAATCTTTAGAATAAATCCTCCTATAATTTCTGGATCGATTTTATTTTCAAGTTGTACTTTGTCTTTTGTTAAACCTTTCGCTTTGTCTAAAACAATTTGCTCCAGAGCAGGTGATAGTGCAACTGCAGTAGTAACCACAGCATTAACTTCGCCTTGGGTTTGTGCATAAAGACGAACATACTGTTCTGCTGTAACCGTAAGAAGTGTCAAACGATTTTTTGCTGCTAGTAAAGAAAATAATTTTATTGTTTGAGGGCTTGCTTGAGAAAACAACTCTTTGAGTACAGCCTTTTTTTGAGCTACGTGAAGAATTGGATTTTGGAGCACTATTTGAACTTCGTTATTGTTATGCACTAGCGAAACTAAAGAGCGCATGTCTTTAGCTACTGCTTCAGACGCATTAGACTCTTGCGCATAAGCCAGCATAGCTTTGGCATAACGAAGGGCAGCGCGTGTTCCTCTCATTTACTTGAGTTTAGTGTCTTGTAATAATTGGTCAACCAACTGAAGTTGTCTGTCCTTATTTTCCAACTCCTTTTGAAGTACTTTTTCTGCAATGTCCATCGCTATAGAACCTACTTGTTCTCTTAGCTCTTTTACTGCAGCACGCTTTTCATTTTGGATGGCCTCTTGTGCTTGTGACAAGATTTTTTGCGCCTCCTCTTGTGCCTCTTTTTTAGCGGCATTAATCAATTCCGAACGTTTAGTTTGTGCTTCTTTGACTATCGCTTCTTTTTCTGCACGTGCTTCTTTTAGAATACGCTGGTTGTCAGATTGTAAATTCTTCATCTCATCTCGCGCAGCTTTCGCAGAATCTAACGCATCTTTAATTGAAGTTTCACGTTCATTAACCGCATCTAAAATAGGCTTCCATGCAAATTTTCTTAGCATGAATAATAAGCCTATGAAGATCAAAGACTGCCAAAAGAACAGCCCAAAAGAAAATTCATCTATTAATTTTTCCATCGTTTAAAACCTTAAGTTTGAAAAGGCCTCGAAAGGCAACTTTTGTTAAACTGCAAAAAGAGCAGCAAAACCAATTCCCTCTACTAGGGCAGCAGCAATTAACATCGCTGTTTGAATTTTACCATAAGCATCTGGCTGACGACCAATCGCCTCCATTGCAGAACCACCGATTCTACCGATACCAATACCTACGCCGATTACTACTAATCCTGCTCCAACCATTACTGGAATTTCCATAATTATAAATTTAAATTAAACATTCTTGTTTTGACACATCCCTGTGTTTGAGTTAATGATGCTCATGTTCTTCTGCAGCAAAACCAAAGTAAAGTGCCGAAAGCATCGTGAAAATATAAGCTTGTAACAAAGCTACTAACAATTCTATAATTGAGATTGCAAAAGCCAATCCAAAGGATAAAGGACTTCCCAACCAACTTTTAAATATAAACATTAGCCCAATTAAACTCATCAATACAATGTGGCCCGCTTGCATATTAGCGTAAAGTCGTATTAATAAAGAAAAGGGCTTAATGAAGATTCCTAATACTTCAATTGGAATTAAAATAATGTATAGCGGTATTTTGGAGAACCATTTCATTGAAGTCCCTAAAGGGTCAAATATGTGAAACCAATAATCTTTTGTACCGGTAAAGTTTGTGATTAGAAATGTAAGAAGAGCTAAGCCAAAAGTTACGGCGATATTTCCAGTTACATTAACTCCAAGTGGTGTTAACCCCAGTATATTTAAAAACCAAATGAAAAAGAATACTGTTAATAAAAAACTCATGTACTTCCCGTGCTTTTTATCTCCAATATTAGGACGTGCAATGTCATCTCTTATGTACAAAACTATAGGTTCGAAAAAACGGCCAACCCCAAGGGGGACACCTCCATTTTTTTCATATGATTTTGCCAAGCTTCTAAATAAGAAAAACATTAAAACGGCAATTAAAATCATGCTTGTCACTCCTTTGGTGATCGATAAATCTAAGGGAGCCACATTGGTTGCGTGTTGACTTTCGTCATATGTAATAGCACCAGAGAAATCGGTTCTGTATATTTTTCCATGGTCTAACTTAAAGTATTTGTTTCCTGAAGCAACTACATCTTCTCCATGATGAAGTTTCGAAGATGAAAAAACATGTAATTCTTCGTCCCATAAAATTACCGGAAGAGGAATTCCTATATATATATGTTTCCCAGATTTATTAGTGTATGAAAACAAACTGAAATCATATGCATCCTGAAGGTGGTGTGAAATATACTGTTTAATTTCTGTTTTCAAATCCCCTGACGCATGAGCCTCTTTAGCTTGCAAGCTATTGGTAGTGAAAAACAACACTATAAATAGAGTAAAAATCGAACAAAATTTGTTTAGCACTAATGGCATAAAACTAGAGTATAAATAGTGTTTTTAAGCGCTGCAAATGTAGGGCTTTCCAAGAAATAAATAAATAAATAAAAGTTTTTTTGAAGTTCTTTTTTTTGATAATAATAAAAAGGGTTGTCTTTTGCTTTAAAAAGAGCTTGTTTTGAAGCAAAGTCAACGAAAACCTCTTACCAATACAATGATTTCCAGAATAAGACCAATGGCATAAGGAATAAAAAAAATAAAGAATTCTGAGCGGGTAATTATCCCATAAATTTCAAAATTAGGGGCAAAAAAAAGGAAATACACCAATAGTTTTAGGGTAACTGTAAACAAGTAAAGTATTGATAGGTTTTCTTTTTTATGGTGTATTCCCCAGCCCAAGAGAGCTAGTGCTACTAGGGCTAGAAAAGTGTTGATCGCGTAGCTTTGAATTAAAAATTCAGTACGAATGGGCAAAAATTCTATATGAATAAAAAGGCCCAAAGACATAAAAACAAGAAGAGGTATAATGTAAAAGATGTTTTTTAACATTAGGTTTTCAAAAACGTTTGGTTTGTTTAACAATTAACCAAATAACCGCTACTAGTCCAAAAACACTAAGGGCTAAAGAAAATAGATTCCCTTTATGCCCATAATAATTGTCAAAATATTGTCCTAATCTAATGGTTCCATACATAATTCCGCCAATTTGAAAAGCTAAGCTAGAAAATGTAAACCAGCGGTTAGGCTGTTTTTTCACGAGTGTCTGTTAATTTTTTTACGCTGTCTTTTTCAGAGTGCATGGAGCAGTTTGCATTAAATATTGCACCAGAATCAACAATTAATTTTTGAATATGAACTTCCCCCTCAATATTACTGCCTGTTTTAAGTGTAAGAGTTCCTGAAACAGTTAAATTTCCTTTGAAGGTTCCTTCGATATCTGCATTTGCACAAAGTACTTTTCCATTAACTAAAGCTTCTTTTCCGATGACCACCTTTCCGGTAGTCTGAACATCCCCTTCTAATTTTCCGTCAATTCTTATGTCCGATTGGGCATTAATTGAACCTTTTAAAACAGTGTTCTCATCTATTTTACTGTATTGTCCGTTTGTTTCTGATCCTTTCATTTTGAAATATTTTTCCAGTCTTTATTTTTAATATGAGTTCGATATTCGGACGCTAAAGCTACAAAATTATCTTTTGTGTTGAGGTCTAGCAGTTTATTTATGCTTTTTAACTCTTTCAACTCGTATATTTCTTTTAAATCCCTGATTCCGTGTACCACTATAAAGTTGTACTCTTCATTATATAAATCTTGGCTTACAGCCCACTTTCTCTTATTTGTTGCTAAGGTGTCTTTTAGTTTTTTTAAAAATGCTGTTGCTTTTTCTTTGTCAGCAATTAAAAAGGGGAAAATCCATTTATAATTTTTATAAACTGGCCCTACTTCTTTTAAATCATTATGGGTATTAATCTGGGCTAATATCTCTTTCGCTCTTACCCCCTCGGAAACAGCGCTGTAATTTGTTGCTACTTCTGACAGAGACTCTTTCCAGGCTTCAACCCCTTTGATCCTTCCGATGGTGTGTGCCTTAAGAAGGGCTATTTTGGGTTCTATTTGGCTTCCGCTGGTTACCACTTCAAGCCCTTCAATTTCATACAATACTTTTGTAAAGTTTTGCTTGTCAAACAAGCTTAATACATTTGCATACATTTTTTCAGGCGTTATAACCCCTGAGGTATCATAATTTTCTGGGTCCGAAAGAAGACGCGCAAAAGTAGATTCAGGATGCTTTTCTATTAACCTTGCTTTATAAAGTAATGCCGTTGGAGGAAATTCCTTTTCATTTATTCTAAACAAGTGATAGAGTGCTTGTACCTCTAATTCTTTTTGAGGATCAGTTGAAAGTAAGCGCTCTAGTCTTGCTGACGCTAGTTTAAAATCACCGAATTTTTCTTTGTAGATCATTCCTAGCTGGAGGTATGCCTTTTGATTTAGATCAATAACACTGTCTTTTACTTTGCGCTTTTGAGGAAGTGCCGCTAAATAACTTTCAGGTGTTTGCTGAAGGAAAACTGTTTTTTTTAACACCTGTTTGGTGTTTTCTTGAGTGATGCCTGCGGTGTTTTGAATGGCTGCTGCTTGACGCCAATTATCTACGTTGGGACGGTCTCCCCATTTGGCCTTATAGGTTTGTTGACCCCTTAAAACAAGTCTAGGATTGTAAAAATAAAAGTTTTTATTAGTATTTCTCTGGGACTGAAATTGTCTTTTTTTAAATTCCTTTTCTAAAACTTGCTCCTCTATTGCCTGCTGCTCATTTATATAGTTTTGGAAAAAAGCAAGCTGTTCTTGCTTTGAAAGATATATTAATGAAATTATACTGTCCGTTTGTTGGACTATTTTTTCATAGATAATAATTTCAGAAATATTATCTCTTTTTCGCTTTAGCTTTTTAAAGTCAACCGAAGTTTCTTCAAAAAGAGGAAGCAACTTGTCTAAATAGGTTCCTGTTTTAAGGTAGTTTCCTTTTTCAAAATTATAGTTGACCAAATCTTGGTAATTTTCTATTTGAGTATAGGTGTCGATTGAGGGTGATTGAAGTGATTTATCAAAATAAACCAGGGCTATGCTGTCTTGTTCTTCTCCTAAATACAATTTTCCTATTGAACGATTCAAGGCGTATTCATAGGGAATGTTTTCATAGTTTTTAAGGAGTCTTGAAAGTGACTGTACTCGCTCCTCAAATAATAAGGTGCTATCTAATAGTGTTTGTTTTATTTTTGAATTGATTATGAATTTTCGAGATGCTTTTCGTTTTAAAGCAACGATCTCACTATACGCCCAAAAGGCAGAATCTTCTTTGCCTAGGCTTTCGAAAAGTTGGGCTGTAATAAAAAGATAGCGTGCTTTTAAATTCCTTTTAGGTGCTTGAATGGCTGCTCTTTTCAAATAAAAAACGGCTGAATCCAGTTTTTTTAAATTAACGAAAGCGCTCGCCACCGTAGCGTTGGCTAACGAATAATGTTTGCTTTTAGAAATCAGCCCAGTTGCAAGAGGTCGTAAGTTATTAATTGCCAATTGATGATTTTGAAGTCTAATGTTTGTTTTTTCTCGCCATATTTTCCCCTGCACATAAACATTTTGATTTGCGCCGCTTTCTAAAAGAAAATTAAAAGCTTCTAGTGCTGGAAAAAATCTACGGTCAAAATAACGTGCCTTCCCTAGCAGTAAATATGCGTCATCTATTTGACGATTATATTGGTGATCATTTATGTTAATAGAATGTTTTTGAATGGCTTTTACTGCTTTTTCTTCAGCGCGATCAAAGCCAGGAATAATAGAAGACTCGTTTATGTTTTCACCCCTTAAATTTATCGGCTCTACGGGTAAAAGGGAATGAAAGTTATCTTCAAATGCTTCTGATAAAATTTCTTCCCCTATGGAAAAAGCTTCTTTTCCGTTAAACAACACGTTATATTTTGTGATAAGGGTGTGGAATTCTTGATTTAACAGACCCTTTTTCGTGGTACTACACGAAAATAAAACCAGGATAAAAGTAAGTATTAGCCAAAAAGGGGCGCGCAATGCTGTCATTTCTATTACTTGTAGGATAATAACTTGAAAACAAGGGTTTTAGTATGTGGAATCAAAAGATTAATTTGAAAAATACTGCTTTAATTCTTTTAACGTGGAGGAGGCTTTTTTAATGTCTTTTAAAACAACTCCTTTATCTCATAAAAAATTCGTTCACATACCTCTGAGGCGCTCAAAAAAACTTCTTATTATAAAGTCCTAAAGATTTTCGGAAGGAGTAAGCTATTTAAAAATTTTTTTGAATTTCTTTAATGGTATAATGATTTTTTTAAATTTACAGAAAAAAGCTATGTCTTCATTACACGTCCTTAAGGTTATTGCTCTTGAACGACTAACGGATAAATCCGTGGTTGTTTCTCTTGGGGTTCCTGATGATCTTATAGAGTCTTTCGCCTACGTTGCAGGTCAATACATTGTAATTGAGGCGACCATCGATAAAAAGGTTGTGCGTCGTTCCTACTCAATTTGTTCTTCACCGCAGTCAGGGAAACTTCAAGTTGGAATCAAAGAGGTTCCGGGCGGAGTCTTTTCAACTTATGTAAACCAAAATCTTTCAGTGGGAGATACCTTGCGGGTAGGCGTTCCTGAGGGACGGTTTACCTTAAAAAAAGCTGATAAAAATAAAACCGTTGTTGGGGTTGCCGCTGGTAGTGGAATTACACCCATTATGTCTCTTATAAAAGGTGTCCTTCATGACAAAAAAGACACTTCTTTTGTTCTGCTATATGGAAACAAAAGCCCAGAAGAAACAATGTTTTATGAAGAGCTTGTGGCGCTTGAAAAAAAACATTCAAAACGATTAAAAATTCATTGGGTCTTTAGTCAGAGTAATATTCAAAATACTCGCTTTGGAAGAATAGATACTTCCATGATTAACTACTTAATTAACCAAATGGAATCAGCCTCAAGGGCTTCTTTTTACCTCTGCGGTCCTGAAGCAATGATCAACATAGCCTCTAGTCAATTGAAAGAAAAGGGAGTTTCTAAAGAACAAGTGTTTTTTGAGTTATTTACAGCAAGCACCGATAAAGTGACAGTTATAGAGACTGCAAAAAAAGGAACTTTACTCCTAACCTGTGATGAGGTAACCCACACTCTGGCGTTAGTCCCGGGAAAAACACTCTTAGACATTGCCCTTCAAGGAAAGCTAGATGTTCCTTATTCATGTCAAGGGGGCGTCTGCAGTAGCTGTATAGCAAGGGTGACGGAAGGAAAGGCAAGCATGGGAAATAATCAAATATTAACAGATGAAGAGGTTGAAGGGGGTCTTGTATTAAGTTGTCAGGCCGTCGCGCAATCAGAACAAATTAGTCTTGACTATGATGATGTCTAGTTTTTTGTAAAAACAGCGTTTAAAATTCTCCCCGTTTCTTTTCTCAAAAAGAAATTAAACCATAGTTAAACAGTTTTAAACTAATTGCTGCAAAAATCACAACAGTTATGGTGAGGTTTTTTATCTGACTACTCTTTATCGCATCAATGGCTATTCCTATAAAAAATGAAGTTGGAACAAAGCTTTCAAGCCATTTTCCTGTGCCATCATATAGATTAAAATATCTAAAAAAAATGCTGATTAATAGCCATATAAGCATAAACTGAAATACTCTTTGTGTGTTGTTTTTTTGAGCCTTTATTTTATGTTCTGAAGGTCTAAAAATCGTTGCCGTTAAAAGGGCGATGAACACGGTAATAGTCCAAACTAAATCGTTTGGTGAATAGTCCCCGCTAACTGATATTTGGGTTTTTAAAACCGCCGGCTCGTAAAAAAAAGTCCCTGTGGCTATAAAGGATAATAACAATAATGATTGTAAGCTAAAAATTATAGCCACGCAAAAAACAATCAGATTTTTGATGTTTCTATAAGAGGTCTCGCTAAAAATTAAAATGGGAGTAATAAAAAATAGCGCATAATAGATGTTTATATAACTGATAATAGTACCCAAAAACCCTAAAATAAAAAAAGTTTTTGTAGATATGGTATTATTGATGTTTTTTGATAAAACATTTACCATAATTAGAACAATTAGTAAGACAATTACTTTATTATAACTAAGTCCTCCTTCCTGAATAAATATAAGGAAGCATAGTGGTAAAGACATAAGCTGAATGGCGCCAAATAAAGTGTTTAATCTCCTTGCTTGTGAAAAAGAGACTATGAAAATGGCTATAAGTGCAAAAAAAAAGAAAACAAGTGTTTTAACTAAAGCTTGCGAATCGATATTTCCTGCCTTTATGCAATAAGTGTTAAAAAAAAATGCCAAGACACAGAAAAAAAAAGAGCTGATTAAGGACTCTATACTTACCTTTTTAAATATCTTTGTAAACATATTTAGTTCGTTTTTATTAGATCAACTTTTAAATATACTCATTTATGAAAACTTTTTTTGAAGGTATCGCTTGGTTATTTGAAGAAATTCTTTTTCTTCCTTATGCTTTTTTACGTCAGCTTGAAGAAAGTAACTGGACCCTTGCAAATAGTGTTAACTGGCTTTTTTTGATTGTTGGTTTTTCAGCCTTGCTCTATTGGATCGTTCAACTTAATTTGTTTGACAAGAGTGGTGAAGAGGATAAAGACCCTTCTGCACATTCTTTTTTATAAATCAAACCCGATGTCTTTTCGATAATTGATTCCATCAAAGCTAATTTTACTTAATGTTTCATATGATTTTCTAACAGCCTCCTCATGTTTTGCGGCAAAAGAGGTAATGACAAGCACCCTTCCTCCGGAGGTCCTAACCGGTCCTTTTTCTTGGGTGGTTCCTGCATGAAAAATCATTTTATCTTGCTGATTTTCTAGGCCAAAAATTGTTTTTCCTTTTTCATATGCTTCTGGATAGCCTCCAGATACCGCTACAACTGTCGCAGCAAAAGAAGGGTTAATCTCTAGTGAAATTTCATTTAGTTTTTCTTCGTGGACCGCCATAAAGATTGTCAACAAGTCGTTTTTAATTCGCGGAAGCACAACCTCCGTTTCCGGATCTCCCAAACGAACATTATATTCTATCACCTTAGGTTCTTCCCCAACTTTTATAAGCCCTATAAACAGAAACCCCTTGAAGGGCAATCCGTCTTTTTGTAGGCCTTCAATTGTGGGTTTTATAATTTGAGTGTCTATTTTTTCTTTAAAAGCTTCTGTTACAAAAGGAACGGGGGAAATTGCTCCCATACCGCCAGTATTTAAGCCTGTATCGCCTTCTCCAATTCGCTTATAATCTTTTGCCATTGGAAGTGTAATGTAGGAGGAGCCGTCCGTTAAAACAAAACAAGAAAGCTCTATGCCCTCCAAAAACTCTTCAATCACCACTTTGCTTGAAGCAGCTCCAAATTTACTTTCCAAAAGCATTTGACGTAATTCTTTTTTTGCCTCTTCTAAATCCTCTATAATTAAAACTCCTTTTCCAGCGGCAAGACCGTCTGCCTTTAGGACGTATGGGGGTTTGCTATTCGTCAAAAAGGCTTCCCCTTCCTCTATGTTTTTTGCATTGAATTCAGCATAGGCTGCTGTGGGAATATTGTGCCGTAACATAAAGTCTTTTGCAAAAGACTTGCTGCCCTCAAGGGTTGCTGCGAGTTTTTGGGGACCAATTACGCCAACTTTCGCTAGCGTTGGATCGTTTAGAAAGAAATCATGAATTCCGTTCACTAAAGGCTCTTCTGGCCCAACAATCACAAGCTGAATCGCGTGCTCTATGACTGCTTTTTTTATTCCTTCAAAGTCGTTAACCCCAATTGGAAGGTTAGTTGCGCAAGAAGCTGTGCCTGCATTTCCGGGAGCAGCAAAAAGGTGTTCACACTTTGGGCTTTGTTTTAATTTCCAACAAAGGGTGTGTTCGCGACCCCCACCTCCAATGACTAATACGTTCATTTAAATTCGTTTTTGCAAAGATAAACAGTATGGGTGAATCTTGGTTCTTCCATTATTTTATTCTTTAAAAAAACGGGAGGTCTCTTCTTTAAACTTATTTATAAATGGTAAATGTGCATCGCTTGGCTTTGGTTGTTTGATTTTCCAGGCGGCTAATTCATTAGAATTGATGATGGGGAAAAAGGCTTCCATTCCTTCTAAACGACTTTGTTGGTTTTTATGGTCTAAGCCATCAGACAAAAAAAGTACTGGGGTGTTAAATGCAACTGCAGGAAGGGCTGAATGAATCCGTGATGTAATTACTAAACGTGCAGTTGCAATTAGTTTTAATTGATTTTCTGCCGCTATAATCCGTGCTTTTTCTGTGTGTGTGTTTCTATCAATAAGCTGAGAGTGCCAGATAACCGTCTCGTTTTTTTGTTCTAGAAAAACATGCAGCCTGCCCATAGCTTTTTTATATTGGAGATACCTGTAGGGAAATTTGATTGCTTGAGTTAATATGTTAAAAAGACCCTTTGTTTTTGTTAAGCGAAATGTTTGAGGCTCCGGAAGTAGTCGCTCCATAGGACTAATCAATAAAATTCCGCTTCGTTTGGTTTTGGGAGCTACAAAGGAAGTTCTATTTAGTCCCAAAGTTAAACAGGCTGAAAAATATGTTTTTATTCCGTTTTGTTCTAAGACTTTTTGGGTGTGTTTATCTCTACACCCGATGGGTTGGTGTTCCTTTAAGTAAGCAACTCCCTCGTGGTTTAACATCTCATGTTGTGCCGAAGGATTAAGGTGAAAAGAAAGGAAAAGGGGAGTGATTTTCTTTGAAGGAGGCCAGTTTGAAGGTGCTTCCATAAACCAGCCGTTCATAACAAGTTTTACTTGAGGACCGCTATACGCATTTAAGTGATCACGATCTAAACCCATTATCTCATCAAAAGGAATCCATTGTTTTGCAGCTATACTTTGAATATCGTCTCCCAAATTATTGGAATTAGGGTAGGCTAAAATTGCTGGTTTAATTACTCTCATTTTTGCTCGTTTTAAGAATCCCTAGAAACGCTTTTTTACGACGTTCTATTGAATATAATTCTTGGATTCGTTTTCTTGCATTGGCTCCATTAAACTTTTTTTTTCCCGTTAAAATTTCTGTCAGCAAACTAAGGGCATCTTCTTTATGAAAAACAAGTCCGGAAGCCCCAATAGTATCTGGAATGCCAAAAATAGCACTGCCTAAAGGAATGCATTCACATAGCATGGCCTCACATAAAACATTTGGAAGTCCTTCTGCTTTAGAGCCTTGAAAATAATACATGTGTTTTCCGTAAAGGCCTTTCAGTTCTTCCCGTGATTGAGTTCCCAATAATTGAATATTGGTTGGTACCTTGCTTTTTAATTCCGTTAACGTTTGAACACCTGCAATCGTGAACTGAACATCAGGGAGCGCCTTCGCTATTTCAATTAATAAGGGAATACCCTTTCTTTCAAAGGTTCGTGTGTCTGAAATGTTGGCTACTGTAATAACGTTTTTTGATTCTTTGTCTCCTTCTGGCCTCCAAAAGGATGCGTCATATGCTGTAGGAACCTCAAAAATTGGTGTATTAAGCTGTGGCATAAAATTAAGAATTCCGGAGTGGGTTCCTGATTCCTCTTTCGCAGTAGGGCAGCCGTATTTCAAGCTCTTATGCACAACCCATATGTTATCACAGGAATTGTAATTTAAACGTGCTAGCAGTTGTCTTAAGTTTTTTTTAAAAAAAATTCCATATCCTAATGCTGGGCTTGAAATGGCATCAAACCCACCAACAATAATAGTCGTTGGTTTGCCAAAAAGATTTGCCCAAAACAAAGGAATGGAGGTGTGATAATCATTAAACCAACTAAAAAAAGCATCCGAAAAAAGAGCATAATAAAAGCCCAAAAACATTTCTCTAATGCGGTTAAAAACGAAACGAATTGGATCTCGGTAGGGAGGTGAATGAATTAAACGAACTTTGTAGCCCATTGTTTTTAGCAGCGCAACATCTTTTGTTACAAAGGTGTTTTTAACATTACAAACTAGGGTAACATTCCCTGCTTTCATGATTTGTCTGTGTTTAGATCAATTAATGCGTCTAGTTGGTCCGCAATTTTTCGATTGTCAGAAACACGCGGCACTTTGTTTTGACCCCCCAACTTTCCAATGCTTTTCATATACCTTTTAAAGCCTCCAGAAGCTACGGGTCTAATAATT
>JBKEHX010000001.1:0-45414 GCA_046711205.1 Flavobacteriaceae bacterium | reverse complement strand
ATCTTCTTCAGTAAGTTCAGGGATTAATTCTCGTAAGCTAATCAAAACTCACTAAGAAAGTAGTTAACGGTAAAGTGCAATTCCTATATTTAGGCAATAGAATAAATGCTTCAAAGTATTATAAGTTGAGATATGAATTGAGTAAAAAAGATTAATTGTTGTACCCTATGTTGTGCCCCAAAAAGAAATAAAAAAGGCTAAATTTACGTGAACCCTTATGTATAAAAGTGGAGAAGATGGGACTCGAACCCACGACCTCTTGACTGCCAGTCAAGCGCTCTAGCCAGCTGAGCTACATCCCCAATTAATATAAATGTGTAATTGTTATTTAACTAAATTTTTTGGCAAATCAAAAGTAGGATATTTATTGAAAATCGGGTAGACTAATCTTACTAATTTAAAATATCTAACTTTCTTAATTAATTTAAAAAAATAAAATTGAAATCAATATTCAGACTTTATGTTATAAGAAATATGCTGGTAGTTTCTGTGTTTTTTATAATGGGTTGTTCTACAAAACCAAAAGAAAATATATTAGCTATTACTTCCCTAAAGGGAATGGTTTTAATTCCCGCAGGAAACTATATGATGGGAGGGAGATCCTCTCAAGCTTATGCCGATGAATATCCGCAGCACAAAGTTTTGGTGTCTTCTTTTTATATGGACCAAGGGGAAGTAACCAATCAAGCTTTTAACAATTTTGTACAGGCTACAGGTTATATAACCATTGCCGAAAGAGATATTGATTGGGAGGAAATGAAAAAAATGGTCCCTCCAGGCACTTCTAAACCCAATGATAGCTTACTTAAAGCAGGATCTTTAGTATTTAAACCTACCCAGGAACCTGTTAATCTTCAAGATTATTCCAAGTGGTGGGAATGGACAACTGGCGCAAATTGGCAGCATCCTGAGGGACCCAAAAGCAACATAAAAAATCGTATGAACCACCCTGTAATTCATATTGCCTGGGAAGATGCAAATGCTTATGCAACATGGGCAAATAAAAGACTTCCCACAGAAGCTGAATGGGAATGGGCTGCGCTAGGAGGCGATCCTAAAAATAAATACCCTTGGGGAAACTCATCCATTGAAACGGCTTTTGATAAGGCTAATTTTTGGCAAGGTGTATTTCCTTTCAGTAACAGAACATTAGATGGATTTTATGGAACAGCTCCTGTAGCTTCATTTCCTGCAAACAATTATGGGCTATATGATATGGCAGGTAATGTGTGGGAGTGGTGTCAAGACAAATACAATATCAATACCTATTCAAACGATGGGCAATTAGGAAGGGTACAAAACCCTGAAGGGGCTTTGCATTATAATGATCCTAGAGAGCCACTATCGCCCAATCACATAATGCGAGGAGGCTCTTTTTTATGTAATGATTCATACTGTAGTGGTTACAGAGTCTCTAGAAGAATGAGCGCTAGTAGAGACTCAAGTTTTAACCATACGGGTTTTCGTTGCGTTCAAGACTTATAAGAAGAAAAAGTGACTTAAATTGAAAATGTCTTTTTTAAAAAAGCAGAATATGAAATTAATTTATGGCTTAATACATTAAACTTTTTTATAAAAATAAGGTCTAAAAATGAAATAATGTATTTTGCAAAAATAAATTAAGCTTATTATGAAAACATTATTAAAGTTATTCAAACGATTAGTATACATCATCATATCTATTCTAGGAATAATAGTTTTAATCTACTTTGGATTTTCCATAAAATGGATGAATGACACTTCTGATAGCGAGGCATTATTAGTAGATGTAGCTCCAATATTAATAATTGATGGACATAGTCACCGGGATTTAAATAAAAATGGAATTCTAGATGTTTATGAAAATTCAAATGAATCAATCCAAGATAGAGTTGAAAATCTTATTTCTCAGATGACTATTGAAGAAAAAGCTGGGTCTATGTTTATTAATATGATTGGAGTAAATGAAGATGGTTCTATAATGGAGCAGCCTAATTTTTCTAATCCATTTAGTTTTTTAATGGGATCATCTTTAGAAAAGTTAGTAATTAAAAAAATGAATCATTTTAATATACGCGCTTCCTATGATAAAGATAAAATGTTAGCCTGGTATAATACTATTCAAAAAGTAGGAGAACGCTCAAGATTAGGCATCCCAATTACCATAGCCTCTGATCCACGCCATGGTGTTCCTGAAACTTTTGGAGCTTCAATTTACACTCCTTATTTTTCAAAATGGCCATCAGCCCTTGGAATGGGTGCTACACGAGATAGTTTATTAGTTTATGAACATGCTAAAATAGTTAGAGAAGAATATAAAGCTCTGGGCATTAGAGTTGCATTAGGACCTATGGCAGATATAGCAACAGAACCCAGATGGGCTAGGATAAATGGCACTTTTGGTGAAGATGCAGAATTGAATTCAAAACTTATTACAGCATATATTAATGGAATTCAAGGTGATTCTATTGATGTAAATTCTGTAGCAGCTATGGTAAAACATTTTCCTGGCTCAGGACCTTTAGATGAGGGAAAAGACAGTCATTTTCCTCCTGGAATTCAATCCTATAGAGGGAATAATTTTGAACATCACCTCAAGCCATTTGAAGCTGCCTTTAAAGCTGGGGTTTCCTCTGTAATGCCTTTTTATAGTATCCCTAAAGGGATTACCTCTGAAGATGTAGGCGCAGGATATAATAAAGATATTATTACAGGACTTCTCAGAGAACGTTATAATTTCAAAGGAATTATTTGTACAGATTGGGCGATTATTTCTGATTTAAAACCATTAGGCATTAAATTTAAACCCGCTTCTGCTCATGGAGTAGAAACGCTTAGCACAGAAGATAGATTAGAAAAAATAATTGCTGCAGGGGTGGACATGATCGGCGGAGAATCACTTAGTCTTGAGCTAGCCGAATTAATTAAATTTGGAAAAATTGATGAAAGTAGAATTGATGAATCTCTTCGTAGAATTATGGATCAAAAATTTAGATTAGGACTTTTTGATTCCCCTTATCTCAATACAGAAGCATTAAATAGTTTAAATAATCCTGAATCTATTTCTAAAGGAATTGAAGCTCAAAAAAAATCACTAGTTCTTTTAAAAAATGAAGACAATTTCTTGCCCTTGCAAAAACAAACGAAAGTATACTTGTATGGATTTGATGTTAATCCATTAAGTAAATTAGAGGTGACAAGTATAGAAAAAGCTGAGGTAATAATTGCTAAGGTAAAAACTCCAAATGAAGGAGTAGAGTCAGAGTATGTAATGGAAAAACTTTTAGGAGGTGGAGTTTTAGATTTTTCAGAAGAAGTACTTGAAGAGCTACTTCCATTGTTTAATTCAAAACCCACGATACTAGTAATGAATCTTCAAAGACCAGCCATTATTACAAAAATTGAAGGTTTATCAAAAGCAATCATTGCTGATTTTGATGTAGATGAAAAAATAATTTTAGAACTTATTCAAGGAGATTTTTCACCTACAGGGAAACTCCCAATAGAACTACCCTCTTCCATTAAAGCAGTTGAAGAACAAATAGAAGACATCCCTTTTGACTCAAAAAACCCGTTGTATGAATTTGGCCACGGACTAAGCTATAGAAATAAAAAAGACTAAATTTAATAAATGAAAAACACAACTATGTTTGATATGAAAAAAACAATCACATTATTAACTCTTCTATTGGTATTTTCATCCTCTGGATGTTCAGCCTCAAAAGCCACAATAAAAGAAAAAGTAAAAGTTGAAACTCCCTCAAATGCAAATATTAGTTTACTCGATCAATTAAGAAGATATTCCGGACTTATCATTCGTGGGAACGGTCAGAATGCTCAAATATTTCTAAGAGGAATTTCAAGTATAAACAATCCGAAAGAGGTATTGTTTATTATAGATGGGACCCAAGTTGGGAGTTTTTCTAGAGGAGCTTCTTCACTTAATCCTCAAGAAATAAAACGAATAGAAGTTTTAAAAAATCCCTCTGATATAGCAGCTTATGGAATTATGGGCTCTGGTGGTGTAGTTCTAGTTACTACATTATAAAGATTTTTTAGTTTAACATTTTTCTAGATTTTATATATTTAAGAAATCATGATTAGTTATTGGGAAAAATCATCCTTACTTAATTATGATCTCATTGTTATAGGTGGAGGAATTACGGGAATGTTCTGTGCTCTATCATACCGTGAAATTTATCCAAAAGCTAAAATTGCAATACTGGAGCGAGGTCTTTTCTCTTCAGGAGCAAGTACTAAAAATGCAGGTTTTGCCTGTTTTGGCTCCTTGTCTGAACTTATAGACGATACAAATAAAATGACCAAAAGTGAATTGTTAAACATCTTAAAACTTCGAGTAGAAGGACTTCAGCTTTTACGGGATACACTAGGCGATAAAAATATTGACTACCAGCCTAATGGAGGCTATGAATTGTTTTTTGATCAGTATCCAAAATCGTTAGATTCCTTAGCACATTTTAATTCATTACTATACCCCATTTTTAATAAAGAGGTATATAGCATCAAAAACTCTAAAATTAAAGACTTTGGTTTTGAGACCACCCGTGTAAAGCACCTGGTGGAAAACTCCTTTGAAGGGCAACTAAATACCGGTATGATGATGCAGTCACTTCGGTCAAAAATTAATACTGCGAATATTTCCTTTTTCTCTCAAGTTGAAGTTACAAGTTTTGAGCAGACTAAAGACAATAACACGCTTGATGTTTCTATTGAGGGGCAACCGGTTAAATTACAAACACGAAAAATAGCTGTTTGTAATAATGCGTTTGCAAAACGTTTCTTTCCAACGATAGAACTTAATCCCGGCAGAGGACTAGTTCTTATTACAAAACCTATTAAATATTTAAAAATAAAAGGATCTTTTCATTATAATGAAGGATATTATTATTTCCGAAATATTGACGACCGTGTCCTTTTTGGAGGAGGAAGAGATATGGATATTAAAACAGAAACCACCACTTCTTTCGGGGTTAATAATAAAATCAAACAAAAACTTTTAAAAGATTTAGAAACCTTTATTGTTCCGGGCCAATCGGCACCAATTGAAATGGAGTGGTCAGGCATTATGGGCTTTGGTTCTAAAAAAACACCCCTTCTTCAAAAAGTTGGAGATCATATCGCAATGGGAGTTCGTCTTGGGGGAATGGGAATAGCTATTGGGAGTAAAATTGGAAAGGCAACAGCTGAATTATTAAAAGACTAAAGGCCGTCATTTACATCTTAAATGGTGTAAAAAAGATTTGTTTTTATACCTTTATATGATGAGAAATATTTTTTATTATTTTGGTTTTTCATATTTAAAACCAACACAATATTGGCCGATAAGAATTATAGTTGCATTATATTTTATAGTCGTTTATTCAGGCCTTATTTATGATCTCACAACAGAGAAACCCATTTACTATTCCAATAATAGTCAATATTTAAATATTCTTCTATCAGACAATTCCTTCTATTACATCTATATTCTCCCTGTTGTTTTGGTTTTTATTATCTCATATTTATGTGAATTTTTCTTAACGGTAAATAAAAAAAAACCTACAAAAAAATAATGCGTAAGAATAAAAAAAACCGCCTTTAAACTAAAGACGGCCAAACAAATAATTGAATTAATTAACTTTCTAAAAGAGCAGATTTCCTTTTGGGTAACTAAGCCTTGAGAAATCTATTTAGTAATTTTAAATAAACAAGCCTTAATGAAATAGGGCTTTTGTCAAAATTTACTCAAAGATATGTCGAAAACACTGATAATGCTTTGAATAAAAAGGCCTTAAATTTCTTTTTACTAAGAATTCAATAACCGGCACCTTATTTTATAAATTATCTAAAACAAAATGAACAAATTATATTTTTTATTGTACTCAGATTGCCAATAGTTAAAAGTACTTTTTAATAATTTATGTTGTTACTATTAACTTAATGTTACCTAAAGATTAAGGTGTTTTCCGAAAGATCTTTTGTAATCCTGTTGAGCCCATTTTTGATTTATCTACAATAATGCCTATGTTTGAGTAATAGCTAAAATCCTTTTTATGAAATTTTTTTTTCTTTTTTGCAGTATATTTTTATTTGGTGGATGTGTTGTTCCTGAAGAAACAACCTCTCCAAATATTATTTTTATTCTAACAGATGATCAAGGATATGGAGATTTAGGTGTTTATGGGGCTACCGATATCGAAACCCCACACTTAGATAAACTCGCCTCAGATGGCGCAAGGTTTACTTCCTACTACGCCACACAACCAGTATGTTCTGCTTCAAGGGCTTCTATTCTTACGGGATGTTATTCAGACCGTATTGGTGTTCATAATGCCTACAGTCCCGGATCAAAAGTGGGCCTTAATCCCAAAGAGACTACCTTGGCTGAACTCCTAAAAGAGAAAGGTTATGCCACCAGTATCTTTGGAAAATGGCACTTAGGAGACGCCCCTGGATTTTTACCTCGCAAGCATGGTTTTGATGAGTTTTTCGGGATTTTATATTCAAATGATATGTGGCCAAAACATCCACAACAGGGTTCTGTGTTTGATTTTCCAGACATTGAATTATATGAAAATGAAACCCCACTTCGTGTTTTAGAAGACCAAACCTTTTTGACTAAAGCATTAACAGATCGTGCCATTAGTTTTATTCAGCGACACAAAGAACAACCGTTTTTTGTGTACCTATCGCATCCACAGCCTCATGTACCCCTTTTTGCAGCCGCTGCTTTTGAAGGAACCCAAGACCGAGGACTTTATGGAGATGTGATTAATGAAATTGATGCTTCTGTGGGAAGAATCCTAGTCACTCTAGAGGAGGAAGGCATAGTAGAAAATACTATTGTTATATTTACTTCAGACAATGGCCCTTGGCTGTCTTATGGAGGGCACGCTGGTTCTCCTGGAATTTTTAGAGAAGGAAAAGGAACCAATTGGGAAGGGGGCCATCGGGTGCCAGGAATCATTCGTTACCCAATAAAAATTGCCCCCAATACACTTATAGAAGCCCCTGCAATGGGAATTGATTGGTTACCCACCTTAGCTGAATTTGCAGCCACCAAAATGCCTGAACGAAAAATAGACGGTGCTTCTTTAGTTCCCCTTTTAACAGGAAGAACAAACACTTCTCCACATGATAATTTTTTCTTCTATTACCGTACCAATGAATTACATGCCATTCGACATAAAGATTGGAAACTTTATGTTCCACATACCTACCGTACTCTAAATGGAACGTTGGGAACCAATGATGGTTTTCCAGTACCTTATCAAATGAATGAAATCACCACTCCCCTGCTTTATGATCTTTCTAATGATCTAAGGGAACAACATGATGTAGCATCTCAACATCCAGAAATGGTGGAGAAAATTTCTAAAATAGCAGATTCTATCCGCCTTGTTTTAGGAGATCGCCTCACAGGAATTAAAGGGAAAGAGGTACGCCCAGTAGGGCAAATTGACAACTAGTTTTTTATTTGGTTTTAGCCGCCCAAGGACCGTGATATTTTTTTCCGCTGTCTTTGTCTTTTCGCTCAAATCCATGCGCTCCAAAAAAATCTCGTTGGGCTTGAATAATATTAGCAGCACTATCCTCTTGTGTTATTGCTAAAAAATAATCCCATGCTGCACTATGGCAAGAAAAAGGAATACGGTGTTGAATTGCAGATACCAGGGTGGCCTCCCATTCTTGATTACCGGTACTAAAATACTCCATAAAAGTAGCTGTATCAAGTAGGGTTTCGTTTGTTTTAAAAACGTCCATTAGCCTATCCATTAGCCTTGATTTAATAATACATCCCTCAGACCAAAGGCTCGCAATAGTAGCCATCTCTATTTTCCAATTATTTTTAAGAGCGGCTTTACAAATCATTTCAAAACCCTGATGATGATTAACGATACGAGAAAGATCATATGAAACCTTTAAAGCGCTTAGTGAGAGCGAAGTTAAAGTAGGTTTTACCTTAAAAGTTTTACTTAACAGTGAGCGTTGTTTTTTATTGGATGAGGTAAATCGAGCATGTAATGCTGAAGCCATTAATGAATTAGCACTTCCAAGTTCTGCACCGGCAGCAGTTGCCCATGCTCCAGTTCCCTTGTTATAGGCTTCGTCTTTTATAAAATCAATAAAAGGACGTCCTGCTTCTTGATGGCCTAAAAGCCTTGCGGTAATGCCTAGGAGATAGCTTTCACTGGCCGTTGTTTGCCAATCTTGAAGCATTTTTTGAATGGTTTTTATGTTGTTAGATGGATCAGAAAGTGCTAGCGAAATTACCTCTGCAAGTAATTGCATCTCTGCATATTCAATACCATTATGTACCATTTTAACAAAATGACCTGCGCCACCAGAACCAAGATAATTACAGCAGGACAATCCCTTGGAGTTTTTTCCTGCAATTGAGTGTAAGTCTTTTTTAACAAGCGCATAAGCCTCTTCAGTGCCTCCGACCATTAAGGAAGGTCCTTTTAGTGCGCCTTCTTCCCCTCCAGAGACTCCCATTCCTAGAAAATGAATTCCAGCCGCTGCTAGTTGTTGGGCTCTTTCTTCAGTATCTTTAAAATGAGAATTGCCTCCTTCAATAATAACATCTCCTTTAGCAAGTAACGGAGTTAGGTGCGTAATAACTGCATCTGTGGGACTTCCAGCAGGAAGCATCAGAAGAAGTTTTCGGGGACTTTTAAGTGTATTTATAAAAGGAGCTAATTCATCAAAAGGAAGAGCATTTTTAAGTTCAGAATAATGTTTAGTATGCATTAAAGCCACCGCTTCTTCAGTGCCTTCTACCTCTCTATTATAGATCGCTAGGGCCACTCCTTTATCAGCTAGATTTCTGCCTAGACTTGTGCCCATCACGCCAAGCCCAACAATTCCCCAAGAAGGTTGATTACTCATATTAAATAAGGTTGAATTTGATTGATTTGTTTTTTTGTAATAAGCGTTGCATCTATATGAATGGCTTCATCAGGAACCTCTAGAGCTTCTAGCTGACTTTCAAGAAGCGAAGCTGGCATAAAATGCTCTCTTTTTTCCATTCGTTTTTTTAAGGTATCAAAATCAGAATATAAATACACCCAAATCATCTTTTCCGAATTTATTTTCTGACTCAAAAGCGATCTATAACTTTGTTTTAACGCAGAACAGGCAATAACAGCATCTGTATTTTTTAGGGATAAAATTTTTTTATTTAAGTTCAGCAACCAAGGTACTCTATCTTCATCATTTAAGGGAATCCCCCTTTTCATTTTTTTAACATTTGCCTTTGAATGAAAAGCATCACCCTCTATAAAGGGACGCTCTAAAAAAGTTGCTAGTGCTTTTCCAAGAGTGGTTTTTCCACAACCACTTACGCCCATGACTATTATTGTTTTTGACACCCTATAAAGTTATAAAAATGAACCTATTTTGAAGACCTTAAAGAGTATCCCACGCTAGGGATTGTTTTTTTTCTGAGGCTAGCTTTGCTAACGATAATATTTTAGACACAATTATGTTATTCTCAACACTGTATAATCCATTTTGCTCTATCGTTCTATTTTCATGAACGACTTCATATAATAACCGAAATGGGTCTTTTTGGTGGTCACTAATTGGAGCAGGCTGGTGTGCTTTAAGGCCCTCCTTTTCTGTTACCATAAGCTGCATGTCACTTCCGTTTATAGAGTTAATATAGCCTTGAGATCCATAAATCTGCATGTCTTTACGGTTATGTGACCAGTTCCATGATGCCTGAATAACGACTTGGAGTTTCTCATATTCTAAAACTATAGTGGTGTCATCGTCTACTTTTGGATAAAGCTCAGGTTTGCTCTGTTTAGCAATACAACTAACGCTTAAGGGGGTTTCTCCCTCCAGCATCCATGTGGCAATGTTAGCGCCATAACAGCCAAAATCTGTAAGGGCCCCTCCTCCATTTAAAACTGGATCTGTAAGCCAAGCTAAAAATTCAGGAGAACACCCAATTTCTATTGGACCAGGATGTCCTGTATTAAAGACCATTTTCGTGAGATTTCCTACCTTGTTTTGAGTCATTATTTTTTTTGCTTCATACGTACTTTCATACCATGATGTTTCATAATTTATAAGCAAAGGAACACCGTGTTTTTCAGAAAGTCTGGCCATTTCTAAGGCCTCTTCATAACTTGTTGCCATCGGCTTTTCTACCATAATAGGAATGCCTCTAGGTGCAAAAAAAGCGACTACCTCAAGATGTTTTTTTGTTTCGTTAAAGGCAGAAACCGCTTCCGGTTTGGCTCTGGAATATAAAGCCTCATAACTTTCAAAGAACAAAGAATCATGAAGATTATAACGTTTTTGATATCGGGCAATCGCTGTTCTGTTTGTTTCAACAATACCTACAATGCTCACATCTTCTTTTTTTCGATTTAAAATCCAACTTACATGGTCATGTACTAATCCAATAACACCCAAGCGGAGTTTTTTTTCTGAGGGTACTGGTTTTTGCGAGATTACAGCATTAGGCAACAATACCAAAGCAAGAAATAGAAGTAGCAAAAGACGAGGATAATTAGCAAAGAAGGCGTTCATAAATTTTGTAGATTTAGGGTATAATATACGCCATTTTTAATAATTAACTTTTCGCAATGTATTTAATTAAACCATTTTTAATCTGCCTGTTTCTTTCTTCTTTTCTTTGCGCCCAAGAGGGTTCCAAAAAACTGCTAGCCATTTTTGCACATCCTGATGACGAGCAATCTATAGGACCACTTTTAGTCAAATATGCAGAGGAAGGGACAGAGGTTACATTGGTCATTGCCACAGACGGACGCTTAGGCGTTAATGAATATACCGACTATAAAGCAGGAGATGCTCTAGCCGCTATTCGCAGAAAGGAAATGCTTTGTGCTGCTGAGGTTTTGGGTGTTACATTGAAACATTTAACGTATCACGATCAGCTAAAAGCAGCGGAAGGCTTTGATGGCCATATTCCACATGTTCAACAATTAATACTTGATATAAAAGATATAGTCACTGAAATTCAGCCAGACGCGATTATAACTTGGGGACCAGATGGGGTCACAACCCACATGGACCACCGACTTGTAGGGGCTTCCGTAACACAAGTTTTTGTTTCTCAAACCTGGGAATCACCTATGGATTTGTACTATTTTGGAGTTCCTTCAGATTTTATACCATCCGCAAAACAAAAAACGATTCGGGGTCAAGACCGCAACTATTTGACAGCTCACATCCCTTTCACTCAAGCTCATTTTGATACCGCATACCAGGCTTTACTCTGCCATAAAAGTCAATATCCAGAAGCGATTATCGCTAAAATTAAAGAGGAACGATCTCAAATGGGAAAAACTATTTTTTTGAGGCAATTTCAAGTACCTAACAACATCCGAAATACGCTATTTTAGAGCTCAAAGATAAGTTCTGAAGAAGGTGTTTTAGTTTTAATTTTTTCAACCTCTTTTAAAGTAATCTTAGTGTTCCAAAGGAAAACTCTTTTTAAGCTTGCAATCTCTTTTAGAATTTCAAGAATTTCTTTATTAACCCCTGTGCTGTGAATGTTTAAAACCTCTAGGTGTGTTAAGGAGACCAACCCCTTCAGGTCATTTGTTTTAACGTTAGATTTTTGTAGATTTAAGCGTGTTAGATTTTCCATTTTACTCAAAACCTCTAATTCTGTATTAGAAAAAGTACAGTTACTCAAATTGAGCCATGTAATATAAGGTGCATATATACCTAGAACATCAAGGGCTTCTTTTGTAAGATTTTTTGCTTCATACTTCAGGTCCAAAAGTGCATTCTCTTTTGAAAGACTTCTCCAACCAAAATTGGCGTTTTCTAACGCTTCAAAATCAGCTTCACCCAAAGGGGTAAGCGATACTTTTTCAACCCAGGGTTTTTCTCGTATATCCATTCCATAGCGAGATAAAAGAAGTTTTTGAATGAAACTCTTTGGGCTTATTTCGGAAAGGGCCTTGGAGTAGGAGGCGCCTTCTTCAATCCACCATTCCATTAATTGAATTTCTTGATAGGTAAAGGGTGTTCCCATGGGAGGCATAAATTTGGCATCGTCCTGGGCGCGTATAATTCGATCAAAAATTAAACTCTTATTAATATTAGAGCCAATAATTCCAGCACCACTTTTACCTCCTTTCGTAAGCCCTTCAATACTCGTCATATTTAGTCCCCCACTAGAAATATCATTGTTGTGACAAGCAATGCATTTTGAGGTCAATAAGGGCTGAATGATGTCATTGAAAACGGTAATAGAATCTAAGGAGATTTTTTTTAAATCAATATAGGTCTCTTGGGCTTCAAATTTTAGTATACCTTGCTCAGGAAGATGTTCATATAAATAGGAAGGTCCATGTGTTAAGCTCCCTCCCAAATGACCTACTAATATTAATAAACCAATTACAATAATATTATTTAATTTTTTGAGTATGGGAGGAATGATAAGATTTCGGACCCTAAGAAACCAACCAACTCCGCTAAATAAAACCAATAGAATCCCTGAAATCTGATGTGGTTTTAAATCGGTCTCAATGTAGTGCCCATTTTGAGCCAAAAGCCACCCCATAAAAGCACTAATAGCAGAGGTGATAAAAGCTAGAAACCATGTGATAGAATTTAAATTATAGTATGATTCTTTTTTTTTGAACCATTTTAGATCATAGAGAAGCGCGAGCAGCAAAAACCCAATAGGTAAATGAACTAATAACGGATGAAAACGTCCAAAAAAAGTAGTAATGTCAAGGCTTATCATACTAAACCCTTGTTAATTTAAGTGGATATGTTTTTCCCGAATTCCATTGTGGGACATAAATATTTTCATCGTCATCTATACAAACATCATGCGGGTTAAAAAATGTTTTTTGATCATATTGTGGCACTTGAAAAGAGTTGTTATTGTATGAGGGAATACTTCCTCCTGGAAGAGAAACCACCTCATTTTTATTGTTGAGTACTGCCAGCATTCCGTCATAACTGCCCCAATCTTTAGTTACAATTACCGCAAAATAAAGCATCCCGTTTTTTAGAACAGGTCTGCAAATATAACATCCTGGTAATGAAATGGTTTCTAGGTAGTTACCGTCTAAGGAAAACCTTTTAAATACATTTGCGCTACGTGATGTAATTAACAGAGTAGGCGCTTTACCTTCACGGGTATCAATTGTAATACCATGGCAACAGTCAAATTGGTGTGCTTCAGTTCCTTTACCTCCAAAATGTCTTATATAGTTTCCTTTGGCGTCATATTGCATGATATAATCCATTCCATAGCCATCGGCAATGTATATATCTCCATTATTAGCTATGGCTGTTTCAGTTGGTTTAAATTGGGCATCTTTCTCATAAGCAGCAACTTCTTTTGGTGTAGAAAATTCAAGTAACTTTTCTCCTTTAAGGGTCGTTTTGAAAACTTTATGAGTTTCAGGGTCTGTAATAAATAAAAATTCTTTTCCCCCTTCTTCAACAAGAGTTAATCCGTGTGCTCCAGGGAAATCGGTTCCCCAGGCATCAAGAATTTTACCTGATTGATCATATACCAGAATATTATTTTTGGGATGTGTAGTGGTCATAAAAAGTCTTTTCTTTTTATCCATTACCATTTCATGGCAGTCATTAACAGGAAATTGAGAAGGATCTTGAATTCCCCATGATTTATCAACCTTATATTTATAATCTCCATGACCAATAATCGTATTTTCTTCTTTTGCAGGGTTTGTAACCGCAAAAATATTTTCAAAGGGCAGTGCTGAAATTCCAGCAGCAATTCCTGTTTTTTTAATAAAATCTCTTCTGTTTTTTTCCATAATTATAACATAGGTTTAGGCTAATATATCATGTACAACACTTCCATGAACATCGGTAAGTCTGAACCTTCTTCCTTGAAACTTAAAGGTGAATTTTTCGTGATCAATTCCCATAAGGTGCATTAGTGTTGCTTGAAAGTCATGAATATGCACAGGGTTTTCAATAATATTATACCCAAATTCATCCGTGGCACCATAGGTAATTCCTTTTTTAATTCCTGCTCCGGCCATAAAGATGGTGAAACAACCGGGGTGATGATCACGCGCATAATTCGTGTCTGTTAATTGCCCCTGCGAGTAGTTTGTTCTTCCGAATTCTCCGCCCCAAATCACAAGTGTATCTTCCAAGAGGCCTCTTTGTTTGAGGTCCTTGATTAAGGCTGCTGTAGGTTGATCAGTTTCTTTACATTGGGTTTTAATATTTTTTGGTAGATCCCCGTGATGATCCCAACCCTGATGGTAGAGCTGTATAAACTTAACATCTTTTTCCACAAGGCGCCTAGCTAAAAGGCAATTAGCAGCAAAGGTTCCTGGCTTTCTACTGTCTTCTCCATACATGTCATAGATATAATCAGGTTCTTCAGACAAGTCCATCACATCAGGAACAGAAGTCTGCATTCTAAACGCCATTTCATATTGACTGATTCGAGATAAAATTTCAGGATCTCCAATATCATTATATTTATTCTGCTGCATTTTGGCTAAATAGTCTAACTGTTCTTCCCTAAGCTGTTTAGTAACACCGGGAGGATTATCTAAATATAGCACAGGATTTTTTCCTGAACGGAACTGTACTCCTTGGTGTTGTGAAGGTAAAAAGCCATTCCCCCATGAGCGAGAGTAGAGTGGCTGACCATACTTATCTTTTGTTATTAATACCACAAAACCAGGTAAATTTTTATTGTCACTCCCCAAACCATAACTTAACCAGGAACCTATGGAGGGTCTTCCCGGAAGCTGTGAACCAGTTTGAATAAGGCTTACGGCAGGATCATGGTTTATTGCATCTGTGTGCATAGATTTGATAAAACACAACTCATCAGAAATCTTACTAACCTCAGGCATTAGATCACTCATCCAAGCACCACTATTTCCGTGTTGGTTAAAATTAAAAAGACTTCCCGCTAAGGGAAATGAATTTTGCCCAGCGGTCATTCCTGTAAGCCGTTGTTCACCAAAAACACTTGGAGGAAGTTCTTGTCCCTGCATTTTATTTAGCATGGGCTTGTAATCAAACAAGTCTAATTGTGAGGGAGCTCCACTTTGAAATAAATAAATAACCCGTTTTACTTTAGGCACAAAATGAGGTAATTTCGAATTTAATGCGGTTGAATTACTAATTTTGTTGAAGGCATATAGATTTTCAGAATTTATCATACTCGCTAAACTAAGCCCTCCTAAACCTAAAGTAGTTTTGGTTAGGAAGTCACGCCTAGAATAGTCTGAGTGATCGTGGTCGTGATTGCAATTCATCATTTAATATTTATAATAGGACTCATTCATGTTTAGTAGTGTGTTGGCAACAATGGTCATGGCAGCCACCTTATCCACCTTTGTCTTTTGTTTAAATTTGGAATTCCCAACATTGACGACCCTATAAGCTTGTCGTTTATTTTTTTTGTAAAATGCTAGTTGATTTTGATAGAGTTCTTTCATTAATTCAATTTCTTGTGGTTCTGGAAATCGAGAGGTAGCGAGCCTAAAGCCATACGTAATCTGAGCCTCTAAAGTGTCTTTAGATTCCGCAAAAATACGTTCTGCAAAAACACGGGAAGCTTCAAAAAACTGAACATCATTTAAAAGGACTAAAGACTGTAAGGGCGAAGAAGTATTTTCTCTTTTAATAGTACAAATTTCACGAGAGGTAGCATCAAAAGTAATTAAGGAAGGTGGAGGTGACCCGCGTTTTATAAAGGTATAAATCCCTCTTCTATACAAGTCTTCACCTTCGGATTCTTTGTACTCTAAAAGACGCAAGGAAAACGTGTTTTTTTCTTTCCATAAGCCTTTTGGTTGGTAAGGTTTTACACTAGGGCCTCCTAATTTTTCAGACAGTAAGCCACTAACAGACAGTGCATTATTCCGAATCATTTCAGCAGACAATCTTTTGCTATTTCCTCTAGCCAGCAGAATATTGTTTGGATCAAGGGTATTCTTTTTATTGGAAAATAGTACACGTTGTTTATACGTTTTAGACTGCACCATTTTTTTAATCAGAGCTCTTACATCCCAATTATTTTCTTTAAAATCTTCAGCCAACCAGTCCAATAATTCAGGATGCGAGGGTAAAGAGCCTTGAACTCCAAAATCAGTGGGAGTAGCCACCAGGCCATTTCCAAAAATCATTTGCCAATACCTATTTACAGCAACACGTGCTGTCAGGGGGTTTTCATTTTTGAATAACCATTGTGCCAATCCAAGCCTGTTTTTAGGGAGTTCTTTATCCATAGAAGGAAGTGCCCCTGGGGTTATAGTCTCTACTTCAAAGGCAGGTTCGGCATAGTTTCCTCGATTGTAGAGGTAGGTTGTGCGAGCTTCTTTCAGCTCTTCCATAACCATTACTTCTATTACGGGATCAATAGTTTCTCTCCAGGCACCTAAATTTTTTCGCAACTCTTTATCGAGCGAGGTATATTTTTGATGGTTTTGAATCCAATGTTCTTTCATTAATCCTTTTTCTGGCGCAGGAGATTCCTCAGCATATTGGTTGAAGAGTAAAGAGGCTTCTAATGCTGAAAGGGACTTATCATAAATTTTGAGATCATCCATTTTCCCCTTAAAAAGGCCATTATCTCCGGTGGATCCTTCATATGTTTTTCCAATTAAAACTGCACGTTGCTCAACATGCATTCCGCTTGTGGAAACTGGTTTAATTGATTTTGAAAGGTTGTTAATTTTAGTAGAGGTTGCAAAGGGGGAACCGTTTTTAAACAATTGAACTCCGTTAGCTTTCCCAGTGCCATTATACGCAAAACTAAGATGCGTCCACTGATTAATCAAAACAGTTTCTGTAGAGCGAACATGAATCATGTTGCCAGGAGACATATTGACCAGTCGGAAGTTAACATGATTTTGATCATCTAAATAAAAATCCCATCCACGCCACCAGTTGTTTTTACCCCCTGTAGTCCCAAGAATATATTGTCGTGTGTTTTCTTTTTTTTGCTCTGTATTAATCCAAATAGCTACAGAAAAAGGGTCGGTCCATTCAAAACTCGGAATTTCTTTGTCTATGGAAATCTTGTCGTAGTCACTTTTAAATTGAACGGCATTTCCTTTAATTCCTTTAACTTCTATGGGAGCTTGGCTAGATTTTACATTTCGATTGTTATCGCTTATGTAATATTCTGGCGTGACAACAGTATTATTGGAAATAACAAAGGTTGAGTTTTTACGTGTTCTTATTGGGGTAATTTTATCAAAAGGATAGGTTCCAATTAGGTGCTTTTCAAGTTCTTTTTCTACAGGAAGTTTTTCTATGTATTGATAGACTTCTGCCAGTTCTTTTTTGGAAAGTTCTATTTTAGTTTGTGTTTCTCTTATGAGTGTTTTCAGCTTTTTAAGCTGTGCTTGTTGATTTTCTGAAGGTAAATAAAGTAGCGGGCCAAAATCCCCATCATCGCCAGTCATTCCTAATTCTCTTATATTATTAAAAAAGGCACTTAGTTGGTAGTAGTCCTTTTGAGAAATTGGATCAAACTTATGGTCATGGCATTTTGCACAGGCTACTGTCAATCCTAAAAAGGCAGTGCTAAATGTTTCCGTCCGATCAAAAACATAGTTTAAGCGCCATTCTTCATCAATAATTCCCCCTTCAGCAGTCATAGGAGAATTTCGGTTAAAAGCTGTCGCTAGTTTTTGTTCTTTGGTTGCATTTGGCAGTAAATCCCCAGCTAATTGCCAGGTTACAAACTGATCATAAGGCATGTTTTTCTCAAAAGCATCAATTACCCAATCACGCCATGGCCACATTGTTCGAGAACCATCTGCATGCAGGCCATGAGAATCTGCATACCGTGAAAGATCTAGCCAATCTAAAGAAAGTCTTTCTGCAAAACTCTTAGAGGCCATTAATCTGTCTACTAGGCGTTCATAATTTCCGTGCAGTGTGTCTTTTAAAAAAACATCAATTTCTAAAATTGATGGTGGAATTCCTGTTAAATCAAAACGCAACCTACGAATTAAGGTTTCCTTTGTAGCTTCGACTTCAAAGCTTAACCCATTTTCGGTTAATTTATCTGAAATAAATTGATCAATAATCTGCTTATTATTTTTTATTGAAAGTAGTGAGGCATTGATTTTTTTAGAGGGCGTAAACGACCAATGTTCTTTCCATTTTGCGCCTTGCTCAATCCATTTAAGAAGCATGGCTTTTTCTCTTTCTGTAAGTTGAAGGTTTGAAAAAGGAGGAGGCATTTGAATTTCAGGATCCATACTTATAATTCGATGTGCGGCTTCACTTCTATAAATACTTCCTTTTGAAAAGGCACTTTTGCCACTTGCTAATTTTGCAAATGCTAGTGTTTCAACATCTAATCTTAGACCTGCTTTTCTTGTGTTTTCATCTGGACCATGGCATTTAAAACAACGGTCTGAAAGGATGGGTTTTATGTGGTAGTTAAAATCCACTTCTTCTGGAAGCCCAGCCATTTCTTGATTTATTTTTTTCGGAATTTCCAAGGAACAATGGGAAAGTAAAAAAATAAACATGCCATAAAAGCCTAGACAATGAAAAGGCTTTCTCAAGACAAAAATGGTTTTTAAAACTTTTTTCATTTAAATCAAGATCATTTTAACCTGTAAGGTAAAAAATCCTATGATGATCTTTATCAATTGAATGCTAAAAATGAAATAAATGATTCAATTACAATTGAAACTGCTGCCCTTTTCGCGCAATATGGAACCCTTGATCAATTACCCATTTGGTAGCTTTACTTTGAAAATCAAGTAAAGGATTGGTGTGATTCATATGAATAAAGTATATTTTACTTTTTAGCTGCCGAGATGCGGGCTTTAAATAAGCAATAGTTTCTTCTACAAGTGGATGCGGAATTTCTTCTAATGCACGGTATTTTATTTCTTCTTGATCAAAAAAAGTGGCATCTAAAAAGGCATAGTCCACAGTTTCTAAGACGGCTATTAAATTTTGATTCCACTTGGACCATTTATCTATGTCTGGAATAAAAAGCACTGTTTTATTTGGCCCTTGAATTCGATACCCAACGGTTTCGGAAAATTCATCACGATGGGGAACAAGAATTGGTGTTACTGTTATATCATCACTAAAACGGACTGCTTGATTTGCCAACATTGGCTTTAGTTCAATATTTCCAATTGATATCAATTGACTCCAGGGCGCGTTTTCTTGCAAAAAAGTTGCCATTTTAGGCATTACATGTACGGGGATATTTTTAGCGCCTAAAGCCTCTCTACCCAATTGCAAAAGTCCAGAATAATGCCCCATATGGGCATGAGTTAAGAAAATTCCTTTTGGTTTACATGGCAATGCCGTCCATTGAGAAATTATGTTAGGAGTAGCTTCAAAAAGTATATTAAAATTGTTTTTTGGTTGAATTACTGCCAGTGATGTGACTTTACGTTCTTCTTTTTGAAATTCATTAAGAAATTTACAACATTTCTTTTCACAACCCAAGTGCGGTGAATTCCCATCTTGAAGGGTTCCTAGGATTATTAGATAGGTAAAATTACTGGGCTTTTGTGCACTCAGTATTGGGGTCATAAAGAATAACCCCCATATTAAAAAAGGCTGAATTAAAGCTATTTGAACCTTAAGGATCAATCTATAAAATTTATTGTAATAATTTCAACAACACCTGCGCGTCCTTGTTGTCCCCATTTATTGGTTTCTGCTAAAGATTCATAAACATTTACTTCACGAATATTTTGAAGCGCTAAACTAGTCGGTGGGGATTGATAATGCTGCCCATCTATAATCCAAAGAGGATAAGCTTGAGAATTAGTTAACGATTCTGATTTTCTTATAATAACTAAACCACGTTGGGTGTCGATACGGGCAGAACCTAGATGTTCGCGAATCGCCATAACTACATTGGGGGCATTTTCATTAATTCCCCATGCATTCAGGCCTCGTTTTTCAAAGCGGGCTTTTTGTTTTTCAAAAGCTTTTTGTTTTTTTAGCACTCTAAGCTCTTTTTTTGAAAGTTCCTTAGCTTCAATTTCCGTTTGATCGAATACCTTAAAACTAATGAGGGTTAAAAATAATAGAGGCAGTAATTTTTTCATAGTATATTAGGGTAAATATTTAAACTAGTCTGTTGAAATTTAAAATTCGTTTGTAAGACAATTATTTCTACTTAGACAGAAATAACTCATAAATGTAATGTGTTCAGTAAAATAAATTTCATTATTTTTACAAAAAATAAAAAATGAAATCATTTAAAGTATTTAGAATTACACTTTTGACATTAAGTCTCATTTTCTTTTTAAGTTGTGGTAAAGAAGAGTTGATACCTACTGACGATAGAATTGTTGGTGAATGGACAATTTATTCCTACACGGATTTAAACAAAGCTGTTATTATTTGGGGTGATTTAAAAGCTTCTATAGTAGCTTTATATCCGGAAAATTCTTGTTTTAGTTTCAAATTATCTGTCAACGCGAAACTTGCAACAGAAACGTTTGTTAATTTTGATGAAAATAGCGGAGGCTGTTTGAACCCAAGCCTAAATATTTTTACATGGTTAATTGATCCTGCAACCGATTTATACACTTTTACTAGAGGAGAACAATATACTACTAACGTAGTTTCTTTTTCAAATAATGACAACCGTATCACTGTGATTAATCAATTGAGCGGTGAGACTAGAGTTTGGGATCGCATAGTTGCTGGAACAAGTGCAGATTAATTAATATTTCTAAAAGAATTTTATTCATGCTTGAGATGAAAAAAGTACTTGTACTCTCCTTTTTTTTAATAGCTTCTTGTGGCGTTCAAAAAAAAAATGCCAAAGATCCTTATGTAGGAAATTATGATTTTACCATTTTTGCTGTAGACAACTATGGAGATATTCCAATCAAACTTTCTGTTACTAAGGAGGGAGAAAAGTATTCTTCTACCATGGTCATGCAATCTAAAGATCAATCTGCAGCCGCTGATTTTGAAGTGGAAACTACAACACTTGATGAAGGTGTTTTTACTATAGAAGCTTATGCGGGCGGGTATGACATTTATTTTGAACTTACCATTGAGGGAGACGAACTATCGGGTTCTATGATGGGTATGTTTGATGTTGAAGGATCACGTATAAAAGAATAAATCTTTTTCCAATAAAATAACAGAGCACTTTATAGGTTAAAACAATAAACTCTTTTTATCCTTATTAATTAAAAAAATGATGTACTAATTCTTTACTATTCTATAAAATTATTTTAGTAGAATATTTAATCTCTTCCAATACGATTTGACTTTCAATATCACTAATGTTATAGATCGAAGCAACATCATTCACCAAGAAGTCACGAAATGTTTTTATATCTGAAAAACGGACTTTTGCTAAAAAATCAAAGCTTCCAGAAGTGTGATAAAATTCAATCACAGAATCTAGTTTTTTAATTTGTTTTACAAACTCATTTCTTTTGTCAGAGTGGTGGTCCTTTATAGTGATATTCATGAAAACAAGGATGCTTTTTCCTAACAAATTTGCATCAAGTAAGGCAACATATTGTTTGATGATTCCTGATTTCTGAAGCTTTTTGATTCTTTCATAAATGGGTGTGGTTGTTAATGATAGTTTTTGGGCTAGTTCTTTAGCCGTAATCATTGCATTTTCTTGGAGGATTTCAAGGATTTTTCTGTCTACATTGTCCATAAAAAGTAAAAAAATAAAGTAATTAACTATAATTCAGCTAAAGTTACTTATTTAGTAATTAATATCAACATATATAACTACTATAATTGATATTTGTAGTTATATATTTTTATCATGCAACGGGTTATTAGGAGCTTAAAAAAATGTGATTCTGCTTTACAAAATTCAATTTATCTCGCTTTTAAAGAAGGAGAATTAGAAACAACCACATTTCCTTATTTAGGGGAACTTGTTAAAGGGGTATTGTATGAAACAGATGGATTGATTCTTCTGATACCCCTAAATACGATTGCTGAATATAATAAAAATCACGTGGATATTTCAGAAAAAATTGATGAAGAACTATCTGAAATTGATTTTGAAGAATAATCGCTCTATGAAAAATAAGTACATTGATTTTATAGAACAATCCTTTGACTTTCCTCAAGAAGAATTTGAATTAAACTCAAATCATTCTGTTGTTTGGCATGGAGTTGACATTGAAGCTTTAATTAAGCAACATGGAACTCCATTAAAGGTAAGCTATCTCCCTAAGATTTCAGAAAATATTCAAAGGGCTAAAGCATTATTTCAAAAAGTAATTTTAGATCAAAATTATAAAGGAAATTATCATTATTGTTATTGCACAAAAAGTGCCCACTTTAGTCATATTTTGGATGAAGTCCTTAAAAACGATATTCATATAGAAACTTCTTCTGCCTTTGATATTGAAATCGTAAAAAAATTAAGATATCAAGGAAAGATCAATGAAAGTACATATATACTTTGTAATGGATTTAAACGGGATCAATACATCGAAAACATTGCAGAATTAATAAATTCTGGCAACTACAATTGTATTCCTATTATTGATAATTATGATGAAATAAACTTATTAAATGACAAAATTAAAAGTCCTTTTAAGATTGGAATTCGAATTGCCTCTGAAGAAGAACCTAAATTTGAGTTTTACACGAGTCGCTTAGGAATTGGATATAAAAACATCGTCCCTTTTTATAAAAAAGAGATTAAAGAGAATTCAAATCTTAGTCTTAGCATGCTTCATTTCTTTATTAATACGGGTATTAAAGACAACTCTTATTACTGGAATGAACTTCAAAAATGTTTAAATGTTTATGTTGAGTTGAAAAAAAATTGTCCCACCCTTACTAGTTTGAATATAGGCGGAGGTTTCCCCACCAAAGACTCCCTCGGGTTTTGTTTTGATTATGAATATATGATCTCAGAAATCATCAATTTTATTCAAACAACTTGTAATCAAGGTGGAGTTTCGGTTCCTGATATTTTCACAGAATTTGGTTCTTTTACTGTAGGGGAATCTGGGGCTATATTTTATGAGGTGCTTTATCAAAAACAACAAAATGATCGAGAAAAATGGAATATGATTAATTCTTCTTTTATCACCACTTTACCTGACTCTTGGGCCATTAATAAACGCTTTGTTATGCTTCCCATAAATCACTGGAATCAGCCCTATGAAAGAGTCCTTTTAGGAGGGCTGACTTGTGATAGTGACGATTATTACAATAATGAGCAACATGTTAATGCAATTTATCTTCCTATTTTTACTCAAAATAAACCCCTCTATATCGGTTTTTTTAATACGGGAGCATATCAAGATTCATTAGGCGGGTTTGGTGGACTTCAACATTGCCTGATTCCTCAGCCTAAATACATTTTGATTGATAAAAAGGAATCGGGGGAATTAGAAACTAGAGTATTTTCAGAACAACAAACTGCAGAAAATTTTATGAAATTATTGGGTTATGAATGAACAAAGAACCTTTGGTGGCATTTCTCCTGAATATGCACAGTATGATTCCAGCAAGGTTGTGCTTATTCCTGTCCCCTATGACGGAACTAGCACCTATGGCAAGGGTGCTGACTTAGGACCAGAAGCTATTTTAAAGGCAGCAGAAAACATGGAACTTTATGATATTGAAACAGATTCTGAAGTATATAAAAAAGGGATTTATTTAGCCCCAAGTGTGAAAGAAGATACCAGTCCCGAATCCATGATTAGGGCAGTTGAATCTTCAATTACGAAACACTTTCAAAAAGATAAATTTGTAACCCTGTTAGGAGGAGAACACTCAATTTCTATTGGAGCTATTCGTGCTTTTAATAAACAGTTTAAGGATTTGTCTGTTTTGCAATTGGATGCGCATTCTGATTTGCGCCCATCATATAAAGGCTCGGCAAACAATCATGCATGTGCTTTATACCAAGCTTCTAGAACAACCAACTTGGTTCAGGTTGGGATCCGTAGTATGGATCGTGAAGAATTACCTTTTATAAATAAACAAAAACTTTTTACTTCCTACGCAATTCGAACCAATTCTAATTGGCAGGAAGAAGTTGTAAATTGTCTTGGGGAGAATGTCTATATCACTATTGATCTAGATGCTTTTGATCCATCTATTATGCCCTCGACAGGGACACCAGAACCGGGAGGACTTTTTTGGAATGAAACTCTAGATTTACTAAAAAAAGTATTTATAAATACCACTGTTGTTGGTTTTGATATTGTAGAATTAGCTCCAAAGAAAGTCTTTAATGCCCCCGACTTTATGGCAGCAAAACTATATTATAAATTATTATCCTATAAATTTTATTTATAAACTTAAAATGGCTAAAGAAATAAAAAAATTCATTGAAACTCATTTTTTGCATTTTAATGCAGCAGCTTTGGTTGATGCCGCTCAAGGGTATGAAGCCCATTTAGCATCTGGTAAAAAAATGTTAATATCACTTGCTGGAGCTATGAGTACTGCAGAAATTGGGATTTCTCTTGCAGAAATGATTCGCCAAGATAAAGTTCATATGATCTCATGTACAGGTGCCAATTTGGAAGAAGATCTCATGAATTTGGTAGCACATAATAGCTATAAGCGTGTTCCTAACTATAGAGACCTGACCCCTCAACAAGAATTCGATTTGCTAGAACAAGGCTTGAATCGGGTGACTGATACCTGTATTCCTGAAGAGGAAGCTTTTAGAAGGTTACAAAAACATGTTTTTAATTGTTGGAAAAATGCTGAAAATGAGGGTAAAAGTTATTTCCCCCACGAGTACATGTACCAATTGTTACTTTCAGGAGTTTTAGAAGAATATTACGAAATTGATCCGAAAAATTCTTGGATGTTGGCAGCCGCGAAAAAAAATCTACCGATAGTTGTTCCTGGCTGGGAGGATTCAACCTTGGGAAATATTTTTGCTTCGTATTGTGTTAAAGGAAACTTAAAACCTTTCACTGTAAAGTCTGGGATCGAATACATGATGTGGTTGGCAAATTATTATACCCAAACTGCGGGCAAAGAAGGAATAGGATTTTTTCAAATCGGAGGGGGTATTGCAGGAGATTTTCCCATTTGTGTTGTTCCAATGCTATATCAAGATTTAAAACGAACTGATACTCCTTTTTGGAGTTATTTTTGTCAAATATCCGATTCCACCACAAGCTTTGGATCCTATTCTGGAGCCGTTCCTAATGAAAAAATAACTTGGGGGAAATTGGGTGTTGATACTCCTAAATTTATTATCGAATCAGATGCAACAATCGTAGCTCCACTAATTTTCGCATATTTACTTGATTAATAATTTTATTCTAGATAAATTTTTATTTATTGGTTTAACGCCAGTAGCTTTTCAAATAATTAATTTCTATAATGAACTTAGATAAGAATGCTTAGAATAGGCGTATCTTATGCCTATAATTATTTGTCAGCAGTTTAATCACAAGCTTTCTTGATGTAAATTAACTTTTGTCCGCCTCATCAAGGTCCTTTTGATTAAAATAATACTCTAGTAGCCAGATTTAAGACCTGCTTCCTAGAAAGTAATCGTCTAATTGTGAGTTTAATCTTACGTTTTGTTACTGGTATTTACAGCCAATTCGTTTTAATTTAAAAAAATGATTTTATCCCAAATGGGCGTTATTGGAACTTCCAAAAAAGAAGATGAACGAAGAGTTCCCATTCATCCAGAACACTTGAAAAGACTCCCAGAAGGCCTTAGGAAAAAACTTATTTTTGAAAAAGGCTATGGAATTCCGTTTAATGTTTCTGATGAAGAAATTTCATCACAAACTGGGGGCATGGTTTCTAGAGAAGTTCTTTTATCAGACATTGGCAATGTTATTATCGCAAAACCGGTAGCGTCAGATCTAAGAACTCTAAAATTAGGAGGGTTAATATGGGGGTATCCTCATTGCGCCCAACAAAAAGAAATAACACAAATAGCAATCGAACGCAAACTTACATTAATAGCGTTTGAGGACATGTTTGTTTGGCATCCAAGCGGCGCGATGGGTCGGCACACCTTTTACAAAAACAATGAGATGGCAGGCTATAGCGCAGTAATTCATGCCCTACAACTTAAAGGGATAGATGGGCATTATGGTAACCAACGTAAAGTGATCATATTCAGTTTTGGAGCGGTAAGTAGAGGCGCTATTTATGCCTTAAAAGCACATGGTTTTAGAGACATTACCATTTGCATTCAAAGGCCAGATCATGAAGTTAGGGAAGAGGTGCTGGATGTAAATTATACACGAATAGAAAAGGGTGGTCCAAACGAACCCAGACTAAAAGTCATAGAACATAATGGGGAGCAGCGACCACTTATTGATTTAATTGGTGAGTCTGACATCATTATTAACGGAACATATCAAGAAACGGACAATCCCATAAATTTTGTGATTGAAGATGAAAAAGAAAAAATGAAACCCGGGGCCTTAATAATTGATGTGAGTTGTGATGAAGGCATGGGATTTTATTTTGCAAGACCTACAACGTTTAAAGAACCGTTAATTAAAATTGAGCAAATCGACTATTATGCTGTTGACCACACACCTAGCTATTTTTGGGAAAGTGCTTCGAGGTCTATTTCTGCAGCATTAATTGTACACTTACAAGCGGTTATGGAAGGCCCCTCTGAGTGGAAAAAAAATGTCACTATTAATAATGCGATAAATATTGCCAACGGAATTGTGGTAAAACAGCAAATCTTAGATTTTCAACATCGTGAAAATGAGTATCCTTATTTAGTCCACCAAAAGTAGTTTCAGGTGAGTGTCTTAAAAGGTTTAAGATCAGAAAAGGAGAATGTTGAAGGTTTTTAGAATGGTCTTCTCATTGTTGGTTTTTATTTTTCATTCCCTTTATAGCAGCATAAAGCATCCACACCACTAGGGCAATGGCACCATAAACAAAAAGGTTTCTGATAAAATATCCCATCAGGTTTAGTTGCGTTCTTTGATTTCTATAATAAGGCCTAATAATAAACATACTGCCAAACTTCCCAAAACAATTCCACCTACACCCATTTTTTTTATTTAAAGATATAATTTTTTGTAACATTGTTTTTTATTTTTCTTGAAACTCTAAACATTGTCATAGTTTTTTTTACTTTTAAGAAACATAAAGAATGCTTATAAAATCCGTTCCATGAAAAACATTGACAGAAGAAATTTTTTAAAAAAGACTTCCCTTTCTGCAGCCTCCCTTTATCTGGCTAGTGCCGTATCCTGTTCTGAAAAGGAAAACAACCCTTCTGGTGGCAGTTATATGGGAGATTTTGCTGCCCCCAAGCTAGACACTGTCCGTATTGCACTAATAGGTGTTGGCGCCAGGGGCAGCGGCCATGCAAAACAGTTGGCAAGTATTGAAGGAACTCAAGTTGTAGCCATTGCAGATCTATATGAAGATTTAGTCGACCGCTCCGTAGCTTCTTGCGAAGCTTTAGGAAACGAAAGAAATACTGCCATTGCACGTTATTTTGGAGATGAAAACGCCTGGAAAAAAATGTTGGTAGACGTTAAACCCGATGCCGTTTTCATAGCCACTAATTGGAAAAATCATGCCCCCATGGCTCTAGAAACGATGAAGCAAGGGGCCCATGCGTTTGTGGAAGTGCCCATTGCGTTAACCCTCAAGGACATGTGGAAAATTGTCGACACTTCAGAGCAAACACAAAAGCATTGCATGATGATGGAAAACGTTAATTATGGACGGGAAGAATTACTGTATTTAAACATCTGCAGGCAGGGTCTTATTGGAGAAATACTCCATGCCGAAGCGGCCTATATTCATGAGTTACGTTCCCAAATGGAAGAACAAGAAAGGGGCACAGGTTCGTGGCGAACGCATCATTATGCTAATCGCAACGGAAACCTATATCCTACCCATGGCTTGGGGCCGGTGGCTCAGTATATGAATTTAGGTCGGGGTGAAGACCAGTTCAATACCTTGGTTTCTTTTTCAACACCCGCGCGTGGAAGAAAGGCCTATGCTAAAAAAAATTATCCCGCAGATCATAAGTGGAATGCGTTAGAGTATAAAGGGGGGGACATGAATACTTCTATAATTAAAACTACCTTAGGAAAAACAGTTATGATTCAATGGGATGAAACAAGTCCGCGACCTTATTCACGGCACAATTTAGTGCAAGGAACCAAGGGAATCTTAGCGGGTTTTCCAACCCGCGTAGCACTTGAAGGGGGTGTTGAGGGCGTTACAGACAGTCACCACCAATGGGCGCAAGGCGAACAATTAGAAGTGCTTTATGAACAATATGAACACCCAATGTATAAGCGCCTGGGAGCCTTGGCTACTAAAATGGGAGGCCATGGCGGAATGGACTTTATGATGCTGTACCGCATTGTAGAATGTTTACGCAGTGGAAGTCCGCTAGATCAAAATGTATACGAAGGTTGTTTGTGGAGCGCGGTATCTCCTCTTAGTGAAGCTTGTATAGCACAAGAAGGGATGCCACAAAAATTTCCAGATTTTACAAGAAGCCAGTGGCGTAAAACACAACCACTTGACATTATTTTATAATTAAAACTATTAGCTTTTTACACATTGATTTTATCTGAAGCCTCAGCGCGTATTTGTTTTTTTGGAGACCATCAAGATTATCTTAATCTTCCTATAATTGCAGGAACTATTGACCGTAAGATTATCCTAAAGGCAAAACCAAATTCTACTACTACTTATTTTATACAATTACCTGATTTAGAGAGCTCTATTACCATTAATTTAAATGAAAAAATCACACTAATAGCTCAAGAAGATTACTACCGTTCTTCAATGGCAATACTTCAAAATAAAGGAGCACAATTTACACAGGGTTTTGACATTGAAATCTCTGGAAATATACCGATAAATGCAGGTGTTTCAAGTTCTTCAGCCATTGTGGTTGCCTGGCTTCGATTTTTAATTCAAGCCCAAGAAGCGGCAAGTTCGGTGAGCAACGTTACCCTTGGAAAATTGGCTTATGAAGCAGAGGTGCTTTATTTCAAGCAACCCGGAGGTCTTATGGATCAATATACGATTGCTCAAGGGGGTTTATTATATATCAATACCCAAACGGGAAGTTCTACAAAAATACCTTCAACCATAGGTAGATTGGTATTGGCAGAATCGGGTATTTCTAAAGAAACCCTCACCGTGTTACAAAATGCACGAGCCTTTGGTAGAAATGCCCTAGAAGCTGTTCTTAAAAAAGAACCAGATTTTGACATTCACACAGCAACGGTTAGTTCATACAACAACTATCTTCATTTAGTTCCAAAAGAATATAAGGATCATTGGTATGCAGCAATTCACAATCACCTATTAACCCAAAGGGCAAAAAAGGCATTACAGTCAGACGAACCTAATTTAAAATTCATAGGTTCTTTGATGAATGCACACCAAGCCATTTTAGAGAAGCGAATTCAAAATACTCCCACCACCATGAAGACTCAAATTGAGGCTGCCTGTTCTGCAGGTGCTCTGGGCGCAAAAATCATTGGTTCTGGAGGAGGGGGCTCTATGGTTGCAATGGTTACTGAAGAAACCTTACGACCAGTTATTAATGCTTTTCTTGCCAAAGGTGCAAAAGCAGCTTATGAAGTAAACCTAACCCAATCATAAAATGAACACAGCAAAATTAATTATTATGGCTGGCGGTGCTTCATCAAGAATGAAACGTTCTTTAGAAACAACCGAACTAACACCCGAGACTAAAAAAATAGCTGGTAGTGCTCATAAAAGCTTAATTCCTTTAGGTTCTAAACAAAAACCTTTATTATTTCACCTCATTCGAAATGCAGTAACTGCTGGTTTTAAAGAGGTATATCTTATTACAAGTCCTGAAAATGAAGCCTTCAAAGAATGTATTGGCACAGCACCCAAAAAGAATTTTTTTGCAGGAGCACTTGTGCATTATGCCCTCCAGTATCTTCCTGAAGGAAGGGAAAAACCATTAGGTACAGCTGATGCTGTTCAGCAAGCCATGGAACAACATCCAGAGCTTAAAAATGAATCCTTTACCATTTGTAATGGAGATAATTTATATTCTGTGCATGCTTTTGCATTATTATTAGCTCCTCGAGATACACCGCATGCTTTAATTAGTTACAATCGCTCGAGTCTTAATTTTAGTACAGCGCGCATTTCTTCTTTTGCAGTTATGGAGATTAGTAAGGAAGGATATTTACAAAATATTATTGAAAAACCAGATCCAGAAACACTAAAGAATTATGGAGATACTTCAGAGCACATTGGAGTGAGCATGAATATTTTTAGTTTTAAGGGATCCTTACTGTTCCCGTATTTAAAAAACTGCCCCTTACACCCTGAGCGCAATGAAAAAGAGCTTCCAGAAGCTGTGAGAATGATGACTCTAGAGCTCAAAAACAGGATTCGCTGTTTTAAAGTTTCAGAGCATATCCCAGATTTAACTTCTGCAGAGGACCTTAAAAGCTTTTCAAATTTATAAACAATAAAACAAGTGTTTATTAAGGGTTGTAGTACTTTTAATATTGACTATAACCAAATAAAATGATTAGGTTTTTTTCTAAATACAGAATTTTTACTACACCAAGATCTAGAACCCTTTTACTGGATTTTCGAGGTACAATCGGATTAATAGCTCTCCTATTTTTTACCACAACATCCTGTACTTTTTCTACCAACACGATCAAAACTGTTTTAAATTATTCAGCCCCTAGCATTCAAGAAATAATGAAAAATGCTGAGGCACATGAAATTCAAATCTTATTTACCGAAGTCACCAAAGATGCAAAGGGAATGCCTGTTTTTTTGGAATCAGCATATAATGTCAATGAAAAAAACCATTTCTATCCCGCAAGCACTACAAAACTTCCTATTGTAGCCTTAACTCTTCAAAAAATAAAAGAATTAAACGCACTTGGAATTCCAATCAATACGACCACTGCTTTTGAAATTAGAGATCGCAAGGGTGCTCTTATTGTTGCTGAAGATAGCACCCAAAAAAGAGGAAAAGTAACCATAGCGCATTTGATTAAGAAAGTGTTTTTAGTAAGTGACAATGATGCATATAATTACCTTTTTGATTTTTTAGGCCGTGATTATATTTATGCGGAGCTTAAAAAAAAGGGATTAAATAATAGCCAAATATTACATAAGTTTCTATTAGGTGCAGACAATACAACTACTTGGGAATATACTTTTTTTAATGAAGCAGGTACTCAGGTATACCACCAAGAATCTATAAAAGCTACTTTGGTTTTTTCTTCTCTAAAACTAAACGGTCTTTTAAAAGGTGACGGATTTATTTCAGAAGGAAAATTGATCAAAGAACCTATGGATTTTAGCGAAAAAAATGCGCTTTCGATTCGCGATATAGACGGAATTTTAAAGCGCTTGATTTATCCTGAGGCGTTTCCAAAAGGAGCACAATTTGATCTAAGACCTGCAGATTATACGTTTCTACAATACTGGATGAGCCGCTCCGCCTTAGAGAGTGAGTTTCCTAATTATAATGATGGGAATTATTGGGACAGTTATGGCAAATTTTTAATTTATGGAGACCAAAAAGGAGTGATGAATAATGGCCTTAGAAGCTACAATAAAGTGGGGTATGCCTATGGGACATTAACAGATGTTGCTTACATTCAAGACCGAAGGAATGACCTTGAATTCTTTTTAACGGCGACAGTTTTAGTTAATGAAAATCGAATTTTTAATGATGATGTCTACGAATTCGAATCTAAAGGGATTCCCTTTTTAGCAGCATTGGGCCGAGGTATTTTAAAAGAACTTCAAGAAAAAAAGAAAGGGTTATAATAAGCCTAAGGCAACTAAACGCTGACGTAAAAACTCGCCAGCTTCAATGTCATCATAAAGCTTTGGATTTTTTTCATCAATCATTTGTGGTAGGCAGTTTAGCGGCATTTTTGGAACAGGATGCATAAAAAAAGGTAGTGAGTATCTTGCCTTGCTCCATTCCTCTATAGGAGGGTTGACCACACGATGAATGGTAGAGGGTAAATGATTGTTGGTTAATCTAGAAAGCATGTCGCCAATATTGATCATCAATTCATCGGGAGCAGCAACAGTATCAACCCACTCTTCCTGGCGGTTTAATACTTGCAATCCGCGGCCTTGTGAACCCATAAGCAAGGTAATTAAATTAATGTCTCCATGGGCTGCGGCACGTTCCGCTTCTTGAGGTGCTTGGTCAATAGGAGGGTAATGAATGGCCCTTAAAATTGAATTCCCCTGATGAATGAAGCGGTCAAAATAATGTTCTTCTAGGCCTAAATATAACGCAATGGCTTGAAGCAATACTTCTGCTGTTTTCTCTAGTTTTTTATATACTTCATCTCCAATGGTATTAAAATTCTCGAGCTCTGACACTTGAATATTCTCTGGATATATTTCTTTAAGATTTTCATGAACCTTTAAGTTTTGACCAAAATGCCAAAACTCTTTTAAGTCACCAGTTGTTCGTCCTGCTGCATGTTCTTTTCCAAAACCGGTATATCCTCGTTGCCCTCCACCTCCTTCAATTTCGTAGGCTTCTTTGTTAGATTTAGGTAATGCAAAAAAAGCATTGATTTCACGGTATAAATCAACTTTTAAGTCCTCCTCTAAAAAATGCCCTTTTAAGGCTAAAAAACCTATTTCTTGAAACGAAGCACCAATGTGTTTAACAAAGGCTGCTTTTCGTTTTGGATCTTTAGAAAGGAATTCATTTAAATCAGCTTGCGGGATATTTTTCATTGGGGTAAATTAAAAAAAGCGGCCCCATCAGCCAGCTTTATAGATAGATAAGGAATGCTAAAGTGGCACTAGAGTAGGCACCTGCTGCTTACTATTACTCAAATGATTTTCATAAAACATAAGACACCTCCTTTCTATATTAAGTCAAACTTAGCTGCTGTCACAGCCCGAACTTCTCAATCCAAATATAAGAATTGAAGAGATTTGTTTCTCAACTATTTTACAATTTTTTTCAACGTAAGTCCTTGTACTAAAATAGTGAAGAGCACCACTCCATATGTTAAAATCAAAATAAGGTCTTTACCAGCCCCAATAGAATCTGGAAGGTTTAGCGCTAAGGCAATACTTAGCCCTCCGCGTAAACCACCCCAAGTAATAATGAGGGCGGTATTTTTTTCAAATACTTTTTTGATTGATAATAGTTGTATGGGGACAAATACACCGATACCCCTGGAAACCACGACCAAAACAATCACTAGTAAAATGATAATTAGATACGATATTTCAAAGTTTTGCAGAATCGGAATAATTTCCAATCCAATCAAAATAAATAAGATGGCATTTAAGGTTTCATCCAAAAGGTGCCAGAATTTATAAACATAATCTCCCATTGCCTTTTGAACTCCCTCTTTGTTTTTGTCGGAATCAATATTTTGATTTAAAAAGAGTCCCATAACAACTACTGCAAGAACAGCAGAGAAATGAAATATATGAGAAATAACCGGAACTAAAAGGACCATAGAAAGGGTAATTAAAACTTCTAACTCTACGTGATCATTTTCAATATACTCAACTAACTTCAACCCTAAATAGCCCATTAAAGCACCAAGTAATACTCCCCCAATAACCTCTTGTGCAAATAAGGCCCCTACGCTTTGAACGGTAATATTATCAATACCTTCAACTTTAATGCTTAAAAGAGTAAGGAAAACAACTACTCCAATACCATCATTAAAAAGAGATTCCCCTGCAATACGTGTTTCTGTAACTTTAGAAAGGTTCATTTTTTTAACCATTGCTAGAACAGCGATAGGATCAGTAGGTGCAATTAATGCTCCAAATAATAAACAATCCACATAACTTAGCCCAAGAGAACTAAGACTAAATAAAGGTTGTTCAACGAGCCAAAAAAGACCAGTACCGACTGCAAACGTGGAGAAAATAACTCCAAAAGTAGCAAGGAACAAAACGGTAACCTTATCCTTTAACAACTCATGAACATCTACACTAATTGCTCCTGCAAAAAGCAGGAAAGGTAGCATTACATCAATCAGTAAAACACTAAAGTCAAACTGCTTGGTTAAAGTAGTAACATAGCTAAGGAATTCTGGAGAAACCAGTCCTGTAATCATTATAACTAATGACAGCATTATAGCCAATACCATCAAACCAATTGTTTGAGGAAGCTTTAATATTCGCAAGTTGATAATCGAAAAAATGGACGCTAAACAAAGTAATAAAGCGGAAAGTTCAAGTAAATTCATGATGTTTCGTTTTATTTAAATATATGAAAATTAACCTTTGGAATAAAGTTTTGTGAGATACTTTCCTATTAGGTCAAATTCTAGATTAACAATTTCACCCGGAGCGAGCTTGTGAAAGTTTGTGTTTTCATAGGTATAAGGAATGATTGCAACAGAAAAGCGATCCTCTTTAGAATTAATAACGGTAAGGCTTACTCCGTTTACTGTTATTGACCCTTTTTCAATGGTAATATTTCCTTTTTTTGAATCATAGGTAAATGTATAAACCCAACTTCCTTCTTGATTTTCCGCTTGCACGCATGTTGCAGTTTGGTCAACATGGCCTTGCACCATATGGCCATCTAGACGATCTCCTAATTTCATGGCACGTTCTAAATTAATGAGACCCTTAATTTCAAGTTTACCTAAATTGCTTTTAAGAAGTGTTTCTTCAATAGCGGTTACCGTATAAGATTTTTTATCACAGGCCAACACGGTTAAACACACTCCATTATGGGCAATACTTTGATCTATTTTTAATGTTTTGGCTAGATCACTTTCCAAAGTAATATGGAGGTTGCTTGCTTTTTTCTCCAAGCTTTTTACTGTTCCAAAAGCTTCTATGATTCCCGTAAACATACGTTATAATTTAGTTACATTTGCTTCAAAAATAAGTATAAAACCTTTGGAATGAGTGAAATCCCAAAAATAAGAGTCGGAATTTCTGTAGGAGATCCCAACGGGATTGGTTTTGAAGTTATTTTAAAAACTTTCGAAGACAAGCGGATTTTCGATTTTTTTACCCCCATTGCTTTTGCGCATTCAAGAAACTTTATTGAGGAGAAAAAGAAGCTGAGTCTTTCAACAAATATTTTCTCTTTAAAAAACATAAAAAACCCAAACAAAGGTCAGTTGAACGTTTTAGAAACATGGGAAAAACCCTTTTCCATTGCGTATGGGAAAGAACAACTTAAGGCAGGAGCTCATGCTATTTCTTCTCTAGAGGCGGCTACTTCTGCCCTAAAAGATGGTAACATCGATGTGCTGGTGACGGCTCCTATACATAAAAAAAGCATACAGTCGGAAATCTTTTCATTTCCGGGGCATACGGACTATCTTAACCAAAAACTGGAAGGTAATAGCTTAATGTTTATGGTGACCGATTCTCTAAAAGTGGCCTTAATAAGTGATCACATTCCCTTGAAGGAGGTGGTTGGCTATTTAACCGAAGAAAAAATTACTAGTAAAATTATCCTTCTTGAGAAAAGTCTACAACAAGATTTTGGAATACAACGTCCCAAAATTGCTGTACTAGGGATTAATCCACATAACGGAGATAATGGGGTAATTGGAAAAGAAGATGACACACTACTGAGTCCCTTACTCAAAAAGCTACAAGAAAAAGGAAGTTTAGTTTTTGGTCCCTTTCCTGCCGATGGTTTTTTTGGAAACCAGTCGTACACAAAATTTGATGCTGTATTGGCAACCTATCATGACCAAGGGCTCATCCCATTTAAAACCTTGTCTTTTGGAGAAGGAGTAAATTTTACGGCAGGGTTAAATTATGTCAGAACCTCTCCAGACCATGGGACAGCGTTTGATATTGCTGGAAAAGGAGTTGCAAATCCAACCTCTTTTACTACGGCAACGTATCGGGCACGAGAAATATTTATTCATCGTCAAAACGCTGTAGCTAAGGACTAGTTTTTGTCTTTAAAAAGACTTACAAAGACACTTCCCAGGAGGGAATGGATCAAGCTTGAAATTGCTGCGGGAATTGCCACCATTGGGCTTGAAAAATTCTCTCTAGCCAAAACAACCCCCAAACCTGAATTTTGCATACCTACTTCTATCGAAATTGTTTTTGCGACATTCCTGTTTTTAAACCATCCAAAACTAATGAGAAAGCCAAGTAAAAAGCCCATAAAATGAAGGCAAAGAAGGGCTATAATTAACCGGAAGCCAGAATCTAAAATAATATCTTTTCCTTGTCCAATAATACTGGCAACAATCAAGGTTATAAGCAGCACAGCAACAGGAGGTGCAAAAGGTAAAATTCTAGCAGTTTTTTTTAGAGAATATTTATTTAGCACCACGCCTAATACAATGGGAATGAGCACTACTTTTATAGTACTGTAAAATAATCCAGCGGCGGGAACATCTATATAGTTTCCTGAAAGTTGACTGGTTAAAAAGGGAGTAAATGCAATTGCAGCCAGGGTAGAAAAAGCAGTCATAGAAACAGAAAGGGCAACATTGGCTCTAGCTAAATAGGCAATGACATTGGAGGCTGTCCCCCCCGGGCAGCAAGAAACTAAAATAAGTCCTACTGCAAAAAAAGAAGGCAATTGAAATAGCTTACCTAGTCCCCAACCCAATAGGGGCATTACAAGAAACTGTAACGCAATGCCGAGGATCACCCACTTAGGATGGGTTATAATTTGTTTAAAATCAGATACCCGAAGGGTCAACCCCATGCCCAGCATAATACCTCCTAAACCTAGTGTGATTAAGGGCCCTTGAAACCAAGTGAATAAAGGTGGGTGAATAAGTGAAGAAATCGAAAATAAAGCCACAATCCATGGAAAAGCAGCGGTTATTTTTTGCGTATAATACGTCACAAGCTATTTTTGAAATCAAGATATAGATTTTTTTTAATCTAGAGCTAAACAAACAAGGGGGATGCCAAAGGATTCTGGAGTAAGACACTATTTAAAGAGAAGAAATTATAAACCCTACAATTTTAATGTGTTACGTTAAATTTTTTTATAAATTTGCCGCTCAATTGTTGAGTAATGGAAGTGTTGAAAGAGTTTACTATCCCATTTGTGGGGCTGAAAGACGGAAAACATGACTTTTCTTTTGCAATTGACACTACGTTCTTTAAGCATTTTGAGTACATCGATTTTGATCAAGCTACATTAGAAACAACCTTGGTTTTAGACAAAAAACCCACCTTTTTGGAGCTAATTTTTAATGTTAAAGGAATAATTATTCTTCCGTGCGACGTTTCTACTGAGTTGTTTGATTTTAATGTTGATGCCCAGTATACTTTACTTGTAAAGTTTGGAGCTGTTTCGGAAACTATTTCAGATGAAATAATCATCTTAAGTGAAGGAACCTATCAAATTAACGTGGCCCAATACATCTATGAAATGATCATATTGGCCGTACCACAAAAGCGAGTTCATCCTGGAATTGAAGACGGGACGCTGAAAAGCGACATTGTAGATAAACTTAGAGAGCTAGAACCTAGAGAAGAAAATTTAAATGGGGAAGAAGACCCACGTTGGAATAAATTAAAAGACCTCCTTTAAAAAAGGTGGAGTAAAACAAATATTATGGCACATCCTAAACGGAAAATTTCCAAAACAAGAAGAGACAAAAGACGTACGCACTATAAAGCGGCCGATCAACAAATTGCAACCTGTACTACAACAGGCGAAGCGCATTTATATCACCGTGCTCACTGGCACGAAGGAAAGCTATACTATCGTGGAAAAGTACTTGTTGATGCTGCAGAAACTGCAGAAGCATAAGCCAAAAAACATGATATTTAGCCCTCCCAATGGGAGGGCTTTTTTTATTAGAAATGTTTTGATTGGATTAAAAAACTAGTATCTTCACTTTGTGTTAATGTATGTTTCTGCTGAAATTTTATAATGAATCAAGAGGATAAAAAGTTGCAAAAAGCAGCTATTACAGCAGTTGGAGGATATGTTCCAGACACAATTTTATCTAACCAAGATTTAGAAAAAATGGTAGATACCAACGATGCTTGGATTACTTCCCGAACAGGAATTAAAGAACGACGTATTCTTAAGGATCCTCAAAAGGCTACTTCTTATTTAGCCATTCAAGCTGCCAACAATTTAATTGCCAAAAAAAATCTTGATGTAGCTACAATCGATTTAGTTATTGTTGCTACCATTACCCCCGATATGCATGTTGCCGCCACTGCCGCTTATGTTGCTTCAACCATTGGTGCTGTAAATGCATTTGCTTACGATTTAAATGCCGCCTGCTCTGGTTTTTTATATGGGATGAGTACTGCAGCGTCTCATATTAGCTCTGGGCGTTACAAAAAAATACTACTTATTGGGGCCGATAAAATGTCCTCTATAGTTGATTATACCGACCGTGCCACCTGCATTATTTTTGGAGATGGTGGTGGTGCTGTTTTATTTGAACCTAGCACAAATGACTATGGCTGGGAAGATGAATATTTTAGAAGTAACGGAAGTGATCGCATGGCTTTAAGAATAAAAGCAGGAGGCTCATTACACCCTACCACAGAAGACACCCTAGCCCAAGGGTTCCATAACATTTATCAAGACGGAAAAGTCGTGTTTAAATATGCGGTTACTGAAATGGCAAATGCTGCAGAAGAAATCATGAAACGCAATGCCCTTAAAGGTGATACAATAGACTACCTTGTTCCGCATCAAGCGAACAAAAGAATAGTAGATGCTACCGTAAAACGGCTGGCTCTAAACAAAGAAAAGGTCTTAATGAATATTGAGCGATATGGAAACACAACAGCGGCTACCCTACCCTTATTATTACATGATTACGAATCAAAATTTAAAATAGGAGACAAGCTTATTTTCGCTGCTTTTGGTGGTGGATTTACTTGGGGTGCAGCGCACCTTACGTGGGCTTATTAAAAATCAATTGAAAACTAACTATGGATATTAAAGACATTCAACATTTAATTAAATTCGTTGCTAAATCTGGTGCTCAGGAAGTAAAACTGGAAATGGAGGATATAAAAATCACCATAAAAACAGGTTCAGATAAACCCATTATTGAAACCTCAGGAATGGTTCAGCAATTACAAGCACCTACTCAAATCCAGGAAGCTCCTGAAGCTCTTGCTCGAGAAGTTGCGGCGCCTTTATTACCTTCAGAAGAAGACCATTTTATTACTATCAAATCCCCCATTATTGGAACGTTTTATCGTAAAGCTTCTCCTGACAAACCTTCTTTTGTTGAGGTTGGAAAAACAATTAACGATGGCGATGTGTTATGTGTTATTGAAGCTATGAAACTTTTCAATGAAATTGAGTCTGAAGTAAGTGGAACGATTGTTAAGATTTTAGTGGACGATGCTTCTCCAGTAGAATTTGACCAACCATTATTTGTGATCAATCCTTCTTAAAGAAAACAAGTATGTTTAATAAAATATTAATTGCCAATCGTGGTGAGATAGCAATGCGTATTATTCGTACGTGTAAGGAAATGGGCATAAAAACTGTTGCGGTATATTCTAAAGCAGATGCCGATAGTTTACATGTTCGTTTTGCTGATGAAGCTGTTTGTATAGGACCTTCAGCTAGCAGTGAGTCTTATTTAAAGATTCCTAATATTATTGCCGCTGCAGAAATAACCAATGCAGATGCAATTCATCCGGGATATGGTTTTCTATCTGAAAACGCGAAGTTTTCTAAAATTTGCGAAGAACACAAAATTAAGTTTATTGGAGCTTCAGCGTCAATGATTGATAAAATGGGTGATAAAGCCTCTGCTAAAGCAACCATGAAATCCGCCGGTGTCCCTACTATTCCTGGATCAGAAGGGCTTTTAGCATCGCTAAATGAAGCCGCTTCTATTGCCAAAGAATTTGGCTACCCCGTTATGTTAAAAGCGACTGCTGGAGGGGGAGGAAAAGGAATGCGTGCGGTTTGGAAAGCTGATGAGCTTGAAAAAGCATGGGAAAGTGCCCGTCAAGAAGCAAAAGCTGCCTTTGGAAACGATGGCATGTATATGGAAAAGCTTATTGAAGAACCTCGTCACATTGAAATTCAAATTATAGGCGATTCTTCCGGAAAAGCTTGCCACCTTTCAGAGCGTGATTGTTCCATTCAAAGACGACATCAAAAATTAACGGAAGAGACACCTTCTCCTTTTATGACTGATGCTCTTAGAAATAAAATGGGAGAAGCTGCCGTAAAAGCTGCAGAATATATTAAATATGAAGGAGCGGGAACCATTGAATTTTTGGTGGATAAACATCGAAAATTTTATTTTATGGAAATGAATACGCGTATTCAAGTAGAGCATCCTATTACAGAACAAGTAATAGATTTTGACTTAATACGTGAGCAAATTAAAGTAGCTTCGGGAGCGAAAATTTCAGGGAAACACTACTTTCCGAAGTTACATTCTATTGAATGCCGTATTAATGCCGAAGATCCATTAAATGGCTTTAGACCCAGCCCAGGTATGATTACAAACCTTCACCTTCCTGGTGGTCATGGTGTTCGAATTGACACGCATGTTTATAGTGGATATATGATCCCACCATATTATGACTCCATGATTGCTAAGCTTATTACAACTGCTCAAACGCGTGAAGAGGCAATTAATAAAATGAAAAGAGCGCTTCAAGAATTTATTGTTGAAGGTATTAAAACAACGATTCCTTTTCACTTAAAACTGATGAATGATCCTGCCTATCTAAAGGGAGAATACACGACTAAGTTTATGGAAAGCTTTTCTATGGAAGACTAACAATTAAACATTGATATCCTCTTTACTGATTATGGTATTTGGTCTTGTGCTAAAGCACTTAGTCTTTTCATTATTAATAGTTTTCCAATAAAACTATGGAGTAATTTCATTTAATTAATTTGCATTTGAGGATTCAACTTTAAAGTAATGCATTCCAACAGGCATATTTTTTTGAGCTGTTACAACGAATTTAAAAAGTAAAAAATATTTATTTTATTTTAAATTGATTTATGATTAATAATACTCAAACATAAAAAACAAGATCTAGAACTTACTGAAGATTATATGCCTGTGGTTTTTAATCCTTTTTAATTACCATTACTTTAACCTTTTTCTCTCCATTTTCATTAATTGTATCAAAATCAATCTGAATATTTCCTTCTTCTCCAACCCAAATCATTTTTTTGTTGCTATTCATTTTTTTCATGTGAATTGCTTGTGGAATATTTGGATTAATATTTTGTTGTTTACCAAGAAGAAATCCTAATATACCAAACACTACCGCTGTTAATGTAATAGAAAACCAGTTTTCGTTTAGTTGTTTCATTCTTAACAAAGTGTATTGTAACACTATTTGAAGCATCTTAATACGCTAATTTGCATTTAAATCATTTGAACTGAATATATTTGTGCTTCAAATTTTGCTTTTAAAACTTGTTATGAATAAACATCTATCCTTAAGGTCAGGAAATCCTGTTCTTTCAAAAAAAACTTTTAATAACACAATTTCTGGCGATAATCAAATGACTATTGAGGGGACTGTGAATAAAACTGCAATAAGCCTTTTGCTTCTTGTAGGTACAGGTTATTTAACTTTTAATACTATAAATCCAGTCTTAATAATTGGATGTGGAATAGGTGGTTTTATTTTTGCAATTGTTACAATTTTTAAAAAAGAATGGGCTCCAATTACTGTCCCTATATATGCAGCATTAGAGGGTGCTATGTTGGGAGGTATATCTTATATGTACAATTCTTTATATGAAGGCATTGTAACAAACGCTATCCTTTTAACGGTTGGGATATTAGTTTCATTATTAATAGTTTATCGGTCTGGCTATATAAAAGCTACTGAAAATTTTAAACTTGGAATATTTGCTGCAACAGGAGGTATTGCTATTGTATACATGGTGAACTTTATAATGGGCTTTTTTGGCTCAGGTATTGGTGTTATGAGCATAAATAATGCTTCTGCATTAAGTATTGGATTTAGCGTTGTCGTTGTAATAATAGCTGCTCTAAATTTAGTTTTAGATTTTGATTTTATAGAGGAGGGTGCTGAAAAGGGTGCTCCAAAATATATGGAATGGTATGGGGCTTTCGGTTTATTAGTTACCCTTATATGGCTGTATCTTGAAATATTGAGATTACTAGCAAAACTAAACTCAAGAAAGTAATCTTTATTGGATAAGAGTGGATTATCTATGATGATAAGCCTTTAATATGGCTTGATTTTATCTTCTTAATACATAATTAATTGCTTCAGTACTTGCATTCAGAGAAAGGTGTTCTTTCAAAAGCTTCATGGTGCTTTTAAATTCCACATCATTCTTTAAAAATTTGAGAGTAAATAATTGTGGTATGCTAAGTCCAAAATCTTTTTCAATGATTTTTGATTCCAGATTAACAGCTCTAACTATCTTCCTTATGCTGATCATTAACCCCGTGTAATTATTTCTATTATCCATAAATAAATTTATAAACTCTTTTCTATTACCATTTTCACTTCATCAAGTGCATCAATAATCACTTCGTTAAAAGTGTTTTGCCCTATGTTGGTAACTAGTTTTGCTCCTTCTTGCTCATATTTATCGTAAGCATTTTCAATAGCATTGTATTCGTTATCCCTGATAGTGCTTATCGAAGATAATATTGCTTCAACAATTTCTTTTTTTCTCTTTTCGTAATACTCCATTTAGCTAAAGGTAAAATAATGTTATTATAAGATTAAAACTAATTTAAGAAAACGCCCTTAAAATTTATTTAGGGTGATATCCTTTGGTTTAGTCATTTTTCATAATCTCTCTCGACAGTGCAAATTCTTAATTTATAGTTTTTATACCACTTTTCTTTCCAATAGGAAACATTAACACCCCAAATACCCTTCAATACTTTCTATTTCTTTAAAAGTAAGTTTGTCCATTTCGTTATAACCTTCTTCAATGTTAGTCCTGATAGATGTAAAAATTGCACATATATAGGGAGGCGTTGGGGTGTTGGCTATTCTCATAATATTTATTTTACCCGAATAGCTTAAAGTGACATTTATTAATTCGGGCTTTTAGAGTATTAATTTAATGACTGTACTTCCTTAAGATAGTTTGTTGATTTTATAAAAACTATTCTTTCCCAATCATGATAGATGGGATGCCTCCAGATGAAATTCTATGGGCATCTGCTGCTACTTCCTGCATTTCATTTGTTGCCATAGTAGCGCTTAATTCTTCCATAGATGAGAAAGGCATAGAAAACATTTGATAAAAAGGGGGGTTGCCTTCAGGGGTGCTTATAAATTTAGTTACACTATAAGGCTTTACATCTAAAGGAATATTCATTTTGTCGTGAAGTAATTTAATGTGTTCCGAATAATCAGATTCAAATTTTTCGGGGTTTTTGGGTTGAGGATATAGAACGATTAAATTCATTTTAAATAGATTTAAGGTTAATAGCACTCAAAAATAACAAATCCTATATCTTAAAGAAGATTACATGCCTTTATTTTAAAAGAAAAAAGTACTAAAGCTAATTATTGGATACTTTCCGGTTATTCTTAAATTAGTTTATTTCATGAAATTTGTTTTTTAAAATATGTCACATTTTTTTTTAGCTTGAATCAGAAAATACGATGAATTACTGCTGTCTATAAATTCTATAAATAACTCTTGAAGTTGAAATTGATTTTTAAAGTATTAAATAATTATCATTTTTAAAGTAATACTTCTTTTTCGGGTTATAGAAATCATTAGCCTTTTTATCGTATTTAGTTAAGTTGCTTTTATTTGAATAATTTTCTTGCCCGTTATCAATTAAAAATGAAATCAATTCATCATCTGAATATCATTTACTAATAATCTTAAATTGAAATTTATTGTTGTTAAACCTTATTTCGGGTTCTTATGAAAGCTTCTTAATATTTGAGATTTGGTCTGATTTTATTTAATCTGTATTTTGTTTTAGAGGATTGAATTTTAAGTTTTTAAAATCGATTTTTATAATCACTTAATCTTTTAGATTTTAGCATTTCTGATAGAACTTTATTCTTCTCCATACTTGCTTTTATAAATCTGATTTTCTATTATTGTTTTAGCCCAAAAAAATTAATGTAACTAAAAGCAAAATAAGAAGTAGATTTTTCATTTTGTTCGTGTCAAGATGCTAAATATATCTAAAATCTATATGTCAAAAATCATTCTCTCTATAAGCCCGTAGGGACTTAAAGAAGGGATATTTATAGGGCTTTAAAGAAAACGCCACTAAAGTTAATTAGTGACGTTATTCAAATTGATTCATGGTTAAAATAAGCCTAAAATGAAACAAAAGCTCTGTTATACCCTCATGAAATTAGCCAACCATAAAACCCTGCCTTAGGCAGTCATAAGATTTTGTTAAAAGAAAAACTGCTGAGGTATTAAATAATAAATGGAAGTTTCCAGCCTTTAGGGCTATAATGATTTGTCAATAAAGATTTTATTCCCATCATCATCTAAAGCAACAAATACAATAAAACATTCACAGTTTTTTTTTGATATATTTTTAATCAAATTTATACTAGACACATCAATTTTAATTCTCAAGGAGCTATTTCCAATTTTAATTATTTCAGCTTTTAACTTAACTAAATCTCCTATATTTATTGGTTTTAAAAACTCTATATCATCAACAAATTTAGTAACACAATATCTTTTTGTGAATTGAACGGACAAAGCATACCCAATTTCATCAATCCATTTCATTACTTTTCCTCCGTGAACATTCCCACTATAGTTAGCATCATTAGGTTCTGCCAAAAAAGACATTTCCATTTTATTTTTTTTCATTGACTTTGATTTACTCAAATATAATAAATGGAAATCAGTCAGAAGTCTGGTAGGGTAAAAAGAAGCTCTATAAAGGAAGTTTTCCAAGCCTATAGACTGGATCTATTCATTTTAGTTATATTTAAATAAAAAAATATGAAAAATGTACCAATTCCATATGCAATTATCATCGGTTGTATATTTATTAGCGTTTCCCTTTATTTTGGCCTTTCAATAAACAGGTATTTACACATTGCCGGAAAACAGATTTTAGACAAAAAAGAGGGAACAATCTATTTATTAGATGAAAAGAAATATATTCTTAAAAATGGCGATGTTTATCAATATGAATAGAACAAAATATTGTTTCTTTAAGGATTAGCTTCTTTTATTTAAAACAAAATATAAAAAACTACAACTACCGTTAATTCTTTTATTGTGAAAGACAAACAAGTTACTCTTTTTGGTGCTTCAGGATTAATCGGAGGTTTTTTGATAAAACAGCTTATAGAAGTCACTTCTATTACGCAAATAAATGTGGTTTCAAGAAGGGCCATTCCGTATAAAAATAAAAAAATAGTTTTTTTTCATATAACCTTTTTAGATCAAAAAGAACTTGAAAAAACTATTGCTAATAGTGCGGTGGTTTTTTCAACAATTGGTACAACTCAAGCCAAGGTAAACGGCGATAAAGATGCTTACAGGAAAATAGATTTTGATATTAACCTTTCCATTGCTAAATCTTGCCTAAAAATGAAAGTTGACCA